>NZ_JBHYJH010000160.1:0-20619 GCF_042740445.1 Streptomyces sp. NPDC059003
CTTTCCCCCCTTGTTGGCGCTTCGCGCCTCGCCCTCAAACGCCGGGCGGGCTGGAAAATCCAGCCCGTCCGGCGTTTGAGGACAAGGCCGAAGGCCGGAAAGAAGGGGGTCCTAGGGGGCGGAGCCCCCTAGTTTCGGGAAGGGGCGGGTCTGTGGCGCCCCGCGACGGCTACAGCCGCTGCAGAATCGTCCCCGTAGCAACGGCACCCCCGGCACACATAGTGATCAGCGCAAACTCCCGATCCCGCCGCTCCAGCTCATGCAGCGCCGTCGCCAGAAGGCGCGCCCCGGTCGCCCCCACCGGATGCCCGAGCGCAATCGCGCCCCCGTTCACGTTCACCTTCTCCAGATCCTGCTCGAACACCCGCGCCCAGCTCAGCACCACCGACGCGAACGCCTCATTGATCTCCACGACGTCGATGTCCTTCAGGGACATCCCCGCCTTGCCCAGCACGGCCCGCGTCGCGTCGATCGGCCCGTCGAGGTGGAAGTGCGGATCGGCCCCGACGAGCGCCTGCGCCACGATCCGCGCGCGCGGCTTCAGCTTCAGCGCCCGCGCCATCCGCTTGGACGCCCACATCAGGGCCGCGGCCCCGTCGGAGATCTGGGAGGAGTTCCCTGCCGTGTGCACGGCGGTCGGCATGACGGGCTTGAGCCCGGCGAGCGCCGCCATGGACGTGTCCCGCAGCCCTTCGTCGCGGTCGACGAGCCGCCACATGCCCTGGCCCGCGGCCTGCTCCGCCTCGGTGGTCGGGACCTGCACGGCGAAGGTCTCCCGCTTGAAGCGCTCCTCGGCCCACGCGATGGCCGCCCGCTCCTGCGAGAGCAGCCCCAGGGAGTCCACGTTCTCCCGCGTGAGCCCCCGCTTCCGGGCGATCCGCTCCGCCGCCTCGAACTGATTGGGCAGGTCGACGTTCCACTCGTCGGGGAACGGCTTCCCGGGCCCGTGCTTGCTCCCGGACCCCAGCGGCACCCGGGACATCGACTCGACGCCGCAGCTGATGCCCACGTCGATCACGCCCGCCGCGACCATGTTGGCGACCATGTGGCTCGCCTGCTGGGACGACCCGCACTGGCAGTCGACGGTCGTCGCCGCGGTCTCGTACGGCAGGCCCATGGTGAGCCACGCCGTGCGCGCCGGGTTCATGGACTGCTCGCCCGCGTGCGTGACGGTGCCGCCGACGATCTGCTCGACGCAGTCGGCGTGGATGCCGGTCCTGCCGAGGAGCTCGCGGTAGGTCTCGCCGAGCAGATAGGCCGGATGGAGGTTGGCGAGCGCGCCCCCGCGCCTGCCGATGGGGGTGCGCACGGCTTCGACGATGACGGGCTCGGCGGCCATGAACTCATCCTCTCCATCCACGGAACGAACCGACCGAAGAACTAGTACGCGTTCTAGTTCCCCTTGCAGTCTGCTGAGCCCGCCCCCGCCACCGCAAGGGTCGTGCACGTACCTCGCCCACAACGCACACGCAACCAACCCGGCGCCGCCCCTTGCTCCTTGTAGAACCCGTTACTACCTTTCGAGCCGAGCGGCACTTCTGATGAGCCGTCAGGTCAGACGGCCGAGCGAACGCCTGGAGTCGCGATGCCCTGTCCCGCGCTGCCCGACGGGTTCGACCTCACCGACCCCGACCTGCTCCAAGAGCGCGTGCCCCACCCGGAGTTCGCGCGGCTCCGGCGGACGGAGCCGGTCTGCTGGGTGGCACAGCCGCCCGGCGCCTCCGGCTTCGACGACTCGGGCTACTGGGCCGTCACGCGGCACGACGACGTCAAGTACGTGTCCACGCACCCGGAGCTGTTCTCCTCGAACCTCAACACCGCGATCATCCGCTTCAACGAGTCGATCAGCCGCGACCAGATCGAGGTCCAGAAGCTGATCATGCTCAACATGGACCCGCCCGAGCACACCCGCGTGCGCCAGATCGTGCAGCGCGGCTTCACCCCCCGCGCCATCCGGTCCCTGGAGGGCGCCCTGCGCGACCGCGCGCACCGGATCGTCGAGGCCGCCCTGGCGAACGCCGGGCCCGACGGCTCCTTCGACTTCGTCACCAACGTCGCCGTCGAACTCCCCCTCCAGGCCATCGCCGAGCTCATCGGCGTACCCCAGGAGGACCGCTCCAAGATCTTCGACTGGTCCAACAAGATGGCGGCGTACGACGATCCGGAGTACGCGATCACCGAGGAGGTCGGCGCCGAGGCGGCCATGGAGATCGTGTCGTACGCGATGAACCTCGCCGCCGCCCGCAAGGCGTGCCCGGCCAAGGACATCGTGAGCCGGCTCGTCGCCGCGGAGGACGAAGGCAACCTCAACTCCGACGAGTTCGGGTTCTTCGTGATCCTGCTCGCCGTCGCGGGCAACGAGACGACCCGCAACGCCATCACGCACGGCATGCACGCCTTCCTCACCCACCCCGACCAGTGGGAGCTGTTCCAGCGCGAGCGCCCGGCGACGACCGCCGAGGAGATCGTGCGCTGGGCCACGCCCGTGGTGTCCTTCCAGCGCACCGCCACCGAGGACACCGAGCTCGGCGGCGCCCGGATCAAGCGGGGCGACCGCGTCGGAATCTTCTATTCCTCCGCCAACCACGACCCCGAAGTCTTCGCGCGCCCCGAGGTGTTCGACATCACCCGCGACCCGAACCCCCACCTCGGCTTCGGCGGCGGAGGCCCGCACTTCTGCCTCGGCAAGTCGCTCGCGGTCCTGGAGATCGACCTCATCTTCGGCGCCGTCGCGGAGGCGATGCCCGGCCTGCGGCTCACCGGCGACCCGCGCAGGCTCCGCTCGGCCTGGCTCAACGGAGTCAAGGAGCTCCAGGTCAGCACCCGCTGACCCGCCGCACGGGAGGCAGGGGCACATCCCCTACGCCCCGCCCCTGCCTCCCCTGGCACCGAGCCCGCGGCGCCCGGTCGAGTACGGACCGGACACCGTACGTGCACATGGAGTTAAGAAACCCGCCAAATGTTCACTTGATCGGAAAGAGTGCCAACGTTTTCGTGAAGCAAGGCGTCTAGAGGGGTGACCCTTGCCCGCCACAGACATCGAACGGAAACGGTGACCGTGGTCTCTGCCGACCTCTCGATCCTCCCGACCGGCAGCCCGTCCGCGGAACGGAAGGACCCCTTCCGTGCTTTCCGTTCCTTCTACCAGCGGCATCGCATACCCGTCCTCGCGACAGCGCCCACACTCCCCCTGTACGCGGTGTGGGCCGCGTTCCTCGCGACCGGCGGCGGCGACCTGGCGGCGCAGGAGGCCTGGGCCCGGTTCGTGTCCGACCACGGCACGGCGGCGTACAGCCTCTTCTGGTACGGCGGCATGCACACCGCCAACTACAGCGTCATCTCCCCGTACTTGATGGCCGCGCTCGGCGTGAAGACCGTCACCGTCCTCTCCGGGATCGCCGGTGCCTGGCTGGTCGCGGCGCTCATCGAGCGGGCCGGCGTCCGCCGCCCGCTCGCCCCCGCGGTGCTCGCCTCGCTCGCCGTGTGGTGCAACGTCGCCTCCGGGCGCACCACGTTCGCCCTGGGCCTGGCCTTCGGGCTCGGCGCGGTCCTCGCCGTGCTGCGCGAGCGGCGCCTGGCGGTGGCGGCGGTGTGCGCGGCGCTCGCCACCCTGGCGTCGCCCGTGGCGGGCCTGTTCCTGCTCGTGGCGGGCGCGGGCTACTTCTGCGTACGGGAGTGGGGGCGCGCCGCGGCCCTGCTTGTGCCGCCCGTCGTGGTCGTCGGCGTGACGACCCTGCTCTTCCCCTTCAAGGGCGAGCACTTGATGTGGGCGGACCGGATCTTCCCGCCCGTCTTCTTCAGCCTCCTGCTTATCGTGGCGGGGCCGCGCGAGTGGCGGGTGCTGCGGTGGGGCGCGGGCGTGTACGCGCTCGGGACCGTCCTGACGTATCTCATCCCGTCGCCGATCGGCACGAACGTCGAGCGGCTCGCCGAACTCGTCGCCCCCGCCCTGCTCCTGGCCGCGCTCCTGAGCCCGTCGCTGCCCGTGATGCGCCGCCTCGCGCTCGTCACCGGGCTCGTCCTCTCGACGGCCTGGGTGGTGCAGAAGACGGCCGACGACCTGGAGGTGTCGACGGTCGTGCCGGCGTGGGCGACCGACACGCGGGGCGTGGTGAGCGCCCTGGAGCGGCTCGGCGCCGACCGGGGCCGCGTCGAGGTCGTCCCGGCCCGCAACCACCGCGAGGCCACCGCGCTCGCGCCGTACGTGAACATGGCGCGCGGCTGGAACCGCCAGCTGGACATCGAGCGCGGCCGCGTCTTCTACGACGGCTCGTTCTCCGCCACCACGTACCGCGCGTGGCTCGACAAGTGGGCGGTCGGCTTCGTCGTCCTGCCGAACGGCCGCCCGGACGGGCCCGCCCGCGAGGAGGCGGCCCTCGTCAGGAGCGGGCCGAAGTGGCTCGAGCCGGTGTGGAAGGACAAGCACTGGCGGGTGTTCCGGGTGCGCAACGCCGTGCCCATGGCGTCGGCCCCCGCCTCCGTGGTCCGCTCCACCAGTACGGACGTGGTGGTGCGGGTGCCGGAGCGGGGGCCCGTGACCCTGCGGGTCGTGTACTCGCCGTGGCTGCGGGCCGAGGGCGCGTGCCTGACGAAGGACGGCGAGTTCACCCGTCTCACGGTGCCCGCGCCGGGCACCTACCGGATCAGCTCGGGGTACGGTCGCTCGCCGCGTCCGGCGGCGTGCTGACGGGCCCGTCGTCGTCCCCGCCGTCCCCGCCGTCTCCGCCGCCTCCATCGGAATCTTGAGTCCGGGACGCTTTCGGTGCCGCTGGTGCCGCTGGTGCGGCCTTCGCGGCCTTCGCGGCCTTCAGTCTCGTACCCAGCGACAGCGATGGACCGGCCACCGCGGGCTTCAGGACCTGCTTCACCCGCGGCCCCTGGAGCAGATACGTCAGGCCGAAGCCCGCGCCGACGACCGCCGCGCCGCCCACCGCGTCGAGCACCCAGTGGTTGCCGGTGCCGACGATCGCGCACACCGTGAAGAACGGGTGCAGCAGGCCGAGGGCCTTCATCCACCACTTCGGCGCGAGGATCGCGATGGTCAGACCGCACCACAGCGACCAGCCGAAGTGCAGCGAGGGCATCGCCGCGTACTGGTTGGTGAGCTTCGTGAGCGTGCCGTAGTCCGGCTGCGAGAAGTCCTGCGGGCCGTGGATGGTGTCGATGAAGCCCAGGTCCTCCATCAGGCGCGGCGGCGCGAGGGGGTAGCCCCAGAAGCCGACGAGCGCGAGCAGCGTGGCGAAGCCGAGGGCGGAGCGCGCCCAGCGGTACTGGGCGGGGCGGCGCAGGTACAGGAGCGCGAGGACGCTCAGCGGCACCACGAAGTGGAACGACGTGTAGTAGAAGTTGAAGAAGCTCTCCATCCACGGCGTCCGCGCCGTCAGATGGTTGAACCAGTGCTCGATGTCGATGTGCAGGAACTGCTCGATGGAGTGGATCTGCTCGCCGTGCGCCTCGGCCCGCTCGCGGCCGCCGGAGATGGTGCCGCCGGTCGCGGCGAGGCGGGTCTGCTGGTAGGCGGAGTAGCCGACGCGGATCAGGAGCAGTTCGAGGAGCAGGTTCGGGCGGGTCAGGACGCGCCGCCAGAACGGGAACAGCGGCACCCACTTCCAGCGCGCCGGCACGGGCTCCGCGTACGAGGTGGGGATCGGCTTCCGGTACTCGGGGGCCGTGCGGGACAGGAACGGCACGATCAGCGCGGACGCGAGCGCGGCGAGCAGCACGACGTTGTCGCGCAGCGGCTCCAGGAACGACATGTTCGGGAGCATCATCCGCGACGGCAGCGTCATCACGAGGACGACGGCGATCGGCCACACGTACCGGTCGGACGCGCGCTTGCCGACGCGGCCGACGACGGCGAGCAGGAGCCACAGGAGCTGGTGCTGCCAGCTCGTCGGGGAGACGGCGATGGCCACGCAGCCGGTGAGCGCGACGGCGAGGAGGAGCTGTCCGTCCTTCGCGTACTTCACGGCGCGGCGCAGGCCGAGGAAGGCGACGGCGGCGCCCAGGCCCAGGAAGAGCCCTATTTCGAGCGGGCCCTGGAGGCCGAAGCGGAGCAGCGCGCCGTGCAGCGACTGGTTGGCGTTGGCGTCCGGGTTGGCGCCGAGGCCCGCGCCCGCCATGTGGTGCACCCAGTAGGTCCACGAGTCGTGCGGCAGGGCGGCCCAGGCGACGGCGGTGGCGGCGGCGAACGTGGCGACCGTGGACAGGGCGGCCTTCCTGCGGCCGGTGAACCACAGCAGCGGTGCGAAGAGCAGCACGGTGGGCTGGAGCGCCGCGGCCAGGCCGATGAGGACGCCGCTGGCCCGCTCACCGCGCACGGCGAAGCAGCCGAGGAGCACGAGCAGGACCGGGATGATGCTGGTCTGGCCGAGGTTCAGCGTGTTGCGCACCGGCAGCGACAGCATGAGCAGGCAGATCGCGACGGGGGCGGCGAGCAGCGAGGCTCGCCGCGAGACGGGCTGCGGCAGGGCGCGGGCGGCCACGAGGCCGATGGCGACGACGAGGCCGAGGGTGCCGAACGTCCACGCCCAGCCGAGCGCCTGCTCGGCGGAGCTGGCGAGCGGCTTGAGGACGAGCCCGGCGAACGGGGTGCCGGTGAACTTGTCCGCGTCGTACAGCGAGCCCTTCACGTGCAGCACGCCGTGCGGGCCGATCCAGGTCTCCAGGTCGGTCAGGCGCTCGCCCTTGGGGGTGCGCAGGACGACGGCGGCCTGCCGGACCGCCAGGACGGCGGCGACCAGCCAGAGGGCGACACGGATCGCTCCGACGCGGGCTTCGGGGGTCCCGGGTGCCCGGGCGCCCAAGGCGCTGCCCGGTCCCCTGTGCTCAACATTCGCCACGCCCTGTCGGCCCTCCCGCCCCATCCGTCATCCTCGATCAAATTTCCAGGAGATCCGTGATCTCAGAGATCCGCGATCTCACCCGAAGAGGCTCGCACGCCCTTGGGTGAGACGCGCGCAACCCCCATGTCACCTGGCCGCCACACCGCTTTCTACCGGCTTTTCGGCTCCGGTGCCCAACCGGCGCGGGCTCCCGGCCGGTTCCCCGGGCCGGACGCGACATAGATCACATGAGCGCCATGTCCACACCGCCACACATTGTGGCATTTGAGCTGCATACACCCGCTTTGCCTGCACTCCGGGACGAGGCGGGCACGGAACGTAATGGTGGCATATGCACCTATGGTCGCGACCCATGCCCTTGTCGTCGACCGAAAGGCAGGCGAGCGAGCCCTTGCCGACCGCCACACCCGTCGTACCCAGCACCCGGGCGGCGTCCGCCCCCACGGGGTCCGCCCCCGCGGAGCCCGGCGCCGCCGACGTCACCGTCACCGATCCGGCGCTCGTCAGGCGCGCCGTGAAGGCGGCCGCGCTCGGCAACGCGATGGAGTGGTTCGACTTCGGCGTCTACAGCTACATCGCGGTCACGCTCGGCAAGGTCTTCTTCCCCTCCGGGAACCCGACGGCGCAGCTCCTGTCCACCTTCGGCGCCTTCGCGGCCGCGTTCCTGATCCGCCCCCTCGGCGGCATGGTCTTCGGCCCGCTCGGCGACCGCGTCGGCCGCCAGAAGGTGCTCGCCCTCACCATGATCATGATGGCGGCGGGCACGTTCGCGATCGGCCTGATCCCCTCGTACGCGACGATCGGCGTCTGGGCGCCGGTCCTGCTGCTCGCGGCCCGCCTGGTCCAGGGCTTCTCGACGGGCGGCGAGTACGCGGGCGCCGCCACGTTCATCGCGGAGTACGCGCCCGACAGGAAGCGCGGCTTCCTCGGCAGCTGGCTGGAGTTCGGCACCCTCGCCGGGTACATCGGCGGCGCGGGCCTCGTGACCCTGATGACGGCCCTGCTGAGCGCCGACGACCTGCTGTCGTGGGGCTGGCGCGTGCCGTTCCTCATCGCGGGCCCGATGGGCCTGATCGGCCTCTACCTGCGGCTGCGCCTGGAGGAGACCCCGGCGTTCGCGGCCCAGCTGGAGCGCGCCCACCAGGACGAGAAGGCGCGCGGCAAGACCAAGCTGCGCGAGCTGGTGACGACCCAGTGGCGGGCCCTGCTCCTGTGCGTGGGCCTGGTCCTCGTCTTCAACGTCACCGACTACATGCTCCTGTCGTACATGCCGACGTACCTGACCAAGGAGCTCGCGTACGACGAGACGCACGGGCTGCTCGTCGTGCTCGCGGTGATGGCCCTGATGATGTGTGCTCAGCCGTTCGTCGGCGCGCTCACCGACCGGATCGGCCGCCGCCCCGTCATCGCGGCGGGCTGCGCGGGCTTCTTCCTGCTCTCCGTGCCCGCGCTGCTCCTGATCCGCGACGGCTCCCTGTGGGCGATCGGCCTCGGCATGGCCGCGCTCGGGCTGCTCCTGGTCTGCTTCACCGCGTCCATGCCGGCCGCGCTGCCCGCCCTCTTCCCGACGAAGGTGCGCTACGGCTCCCTGTCCATCGGCTTCAACGTCTCCGTGTCGGTCTTCGGCGGTACGACGCCGCTGGTGGTCACCGCGCTGATCGGGGCCACGGGCGACACGATGATGCCCGCGTACTACATGATGGCCGCGGCCGTCGTGGGCGGCTTCGCGGTGTGGCGGATGACGGAGTCGGCCGGGCTGCCGCTGCCCGGTTCACCGGCCGCCGTCGAGCGCTGAGCCCGGGCTCCGCGGACGGGAGAACCACCGGCCGCGTTGTCCCGCGAATGTCCTGGTTCTGTCACGACGTGGTGCTGGAGTGACGGCTGGTTGCCTCCGGCGTTTGTCCGCGTGCTAACAATACGGGCGGCACAGAACGCATGCGTCCTGTGTGAACGCTGTGAACGCACAGCACGTCCTGACAGTTGGACCCGTGAGGGTCACAGGGGGAGAGGTACAAGCGCAGTGAACCGTTCGCGCACCACCACCGCAGTCCTGGCCACGGCAGGGGCCATCACCGCCGCACAGCTCGGCCTGGCCGGCGCCGCGTCCGCGTCGACGCCGACGCCGCGGCCCTCCGTGCAGACCGTCGCGCCGCAGAGCGCGCCGTCCGCCGCGGCCAACACCGGCTGCCCGATCGACATCGTCTACACGTCCCGGTTCTACATCGGCCCGGGCGGCTGGGTGACGAACGGCGGCCTGTACTTCGGCATCAAGAACAAGAGCAGCAAGACCTTCAAGAAGGTCTCCTTCACGGTCACCAACGTGAAGAACGTCCGCTTCGGCTCCGCCAAGGCCAAGGGCAAGGGCGCCAAGATCACCCGCAAGACCTCGCAGTCCGTCACGGTCTACGACGGCACCTTCAAGGGCCGCGCGAGCCTCGGCGTCAAGGTCAAGTCCCGCCTCCTGAACACCCGCCACTACAAGGTCAAGTTCAAGGTGCGCGGCAACGGCTGGAACTGCTCCGTGAACCAGGGCACCTGGGGCGCCTGAGTCCGGTCGGCCCCTGAGGGCCCGGACGGCTCCTGACCGCCACTGACGGCCACCGTTTCCTCCCGCCACACCGGCCGGGAGGAAACGGTGGCCGTCGCCGTTCCCATGACCTAGTCTCCTTAGTGAAACTAACTAGGTACGCGAAGAGTACGGCCTCACCGGCAAGGAGTCCCATGAGCAGCCAGCCCCAATGGACCGCCGTCGACGACTACTTCACCGCGCAGCTCGCCCCCGAGGACGAGGCGCTCACCGCCGCCCTGGCCGACAGCGACGCCGCCGGGCTCCCGCACATCAACGTCGCCCCGAACCAGGGCAAGCTCCTCCAGCTCCTGGCCCGGATCCAGGGCGCGCGGCGCATCCTGGAGATCGGCACCCTCGGCGGCTACAGCACCATCTGGCTGGCCCGCGCGCTGCCCGCCGACGGCCGCCTGATCTCCCTGGAGTTCGCGCCCGAGCACGCCGACGTGGCCCGCGCCAACCTCGCCCGCGCCGGGCTCGACAAGGTCACCGAGGTCCGCACGGGACCGGCCCTCGACTCGCTCGCCGCGCTCGACACGGAGGGCGCCGACCCCTTCGACCTGGTCTTCATCGACGCGGACAAGGTCAACAACGCGCGGTACGTCGAGTGGTCCCTCAAGCTCACCCGGCCCGGCAGCCTCATCGTCCTCGACAACGTCGGCCGCTCCGGCCAGGTCGCCGACGCCGCGTCGGACGACCCCAGCGTGCGCGGCACCCGCGAGGCCGTCGAGCTCATCGCGCGGCACCCGAAGCTGGACGGCACGGCGGTGCAGACGGTGGGCACGAAGGGCTACGACGGGTTCGCGCTCGCCCGCGTCCTCGACTGACCCTCCACGGGTCCTCAACCCTCGTGGTAGAAGCCCACGTTGATGCTGCGCGGGCCCGACCTGTCCTGCACGACGACCTCCCCCGAGCCGCCGCCCGGCAGCCGCGCCGCCCCGCCGTACGCGAGGGGCAGCGCCGTCCCGCCGGCCAGGATCCGCACCTCGGACGCCGGATCGGGCTGCGAGCCGCGCAGCCACGTCACCGTCCAGGACCGGTCGGGACCGCACCGGAACTCCAGGTGCACCCGGGAGACGAACAGCCAGTCCTGCGGCGCCACGAGCTTGCACACGCCGCCGTCACGGCCGACGTGCAGCACGGCGCCCGGTTCGCTGGGCGCCTCCGTCATCGTCATGCCTGCGGTCGCCCCCGCGTCGGCGCCGGAGAGCGCGGCCATGGTGAGTTCCAGCATCTGCGTACCCCCTGGATTCGGACACCCGCGCGCATCCTAAGGCCCTGCCGCGGCCGCCGCCCGGTCTCGCGCCGTACGACGTGGGGCTCACGCCGTCCTCACGCGGGCGTGCGCGAGGATGGACGCATGAGCATCGTGAAGATCAACGTCCTGACCGTGCCCGCCGAGCAGCGCGAGGTCCTGGAGCGGCGGTTCTCCGCCCGCGCCGGTTCCGTCGAGAGCTCGGACGGCTTCGAGTGGTTCGAGCTGCTCCGCCCCGTCGAGGGCACCGAGCAGTACCTGGTGTACACGCGCTGGCGCGACGAGGCCTCCTTCCAGGCGTGGATGGAGGGCCCGATGAAGGCCGCGCACCAGGGGGGCGGGGCCGCCGAGGGTGAGCGTCCCAAGCCGGCCGCGTCCGGCTCGACGCTGTGGTCGTTCGAGGTCGTGCAGCAGGCCGCGCCCAAGAGCGCATAGCTCCGGCGGCCCGCCGGGGGACGCGTCACCGCGCGCGGCGCGGCCTGAGGGCGCGTCACCGCGCGCCGCGCAGCTTGAGGATGTAGGTCGCGGTGAGGGCGACGCCACGGTCCTCGTCGTGCGAGAGCTCCGCGAGGGCGCGGGCCGTCGTGGGGCCCGGGATGTCCGCGAGTGCCTGGGCGACGCGTCGGCGTACGGCCGGTTCGAGGGCGTCGTGGGTGAGGCGGTCGACGAGCCCGGTGGCGATCCGGTCCGCGAGGGCGGGATCGCCCGCCAGCTCGCTCAACGCGTCGGCCGCGTCGGCCTCGTGCGTCTCCTCGACGACCATGCCGACGAGCGTCGGTATCGCGTCGGCGACGCCGCGTGCCCCGAGCGCCAGGGCCGCGTACCTGCGGACCGCGGCATCGGGGTGATCGAGGGCGTCCCGCAGCAGCGCGGTCGCCTCGGCGTTCGGGATCTCGGCGAGGGACCGGACGGCGCGGGTGCGCACCTCGGCCACGGGCGAGCCGAGGCCCTTCGCGAGGAGATCCTGGCCGCCGTCGCCCGACTGCGCGAGGGCCCAGCGCAGGGCACCGGCGACATGCGGGTCGCTCTCGCTGAGCACCGCCTCGACCAGCGCTTCCACCGGTACGGGCGCCTCGTCGACCGAGGACAGGGCGGCGCGCTGGCGCGTCCCCGCGCTCGGGGAGCCGAGCGCCTGGAGGAGCGCGACGGTCTGGAGGACGTCCTCCCAGCCCGTGGGCTCCGCGGCGTCGATCCTGCGGAGCCGCGTGAGCAGTTCCGTCTCCGCCGCGATGCGTTCCCGCGTCCGGCGGATGAGGTCGTCGACGAGCTCCGCGGGCGCGAAGCGGGGGTCGTCGAGCGCGCGCCCCACGTCGTGCAGCGAAAGGCCAAGGGACCGCAGGCTCTCGATGTGGAAGATGCGGCGGATGTCCTCGCCGGAGTACTCGCGGTAGCCGGCGCCGGTGCGGCCCGTCGGCCGCACCAGGCCCAGCGACTCGTAGTGTCTGAGCATGCGGGCGCTGACTCCGGAGCGCCGTGCCACCTCACCGATCCGCACGGCCCGTCACCCCGCCGGGCTCGGCGCGCCGAGGGCCAGGACGCGCTTCGCCTCCTCGACCGCGAACTCGAATCCGGCGTCCGGGTCGCGCCACAGCCGTTCCGTGGCGATGGCGTGCTGCCGCACGCGCGGCTCGGGATCCGTCATCGCGGTACGCAGCGCCGGCAGCATCGTCGCGTCGAGCGCCGTCAGCGCCCGGCTGAGGCTCAGCTGCGTCTCGCGCCCGCCGCGCCCCAGCTGCGTCACCAGCGCCGCGGCGAGGCCGGGCTCCGCGCCCTCGGGCACGAGCACGACCGCCGCCCGCCAAGCGCTCCGCGCCACCTCGTCGTCGGCGTCGGCCAGCAGCGCCCGCGTGATCACCGGCCACGCCCCCCGGTCCCCGATCTTGGACAGCGTGTGCAACGCCTGGCTCCGGGCCTGCGCGCGCTCCGAGCGGACCTCGTCCATGAGCACCGGGACCGTCACGGCCGGGGCGTGGCGGATGAGTGCCCACGTCAGCATTTCCCGTACGAAGAACTCGGGCTCGACCGCGCAGCGTTCGACGAGCGTGCCGACGAACCGCGGGTCCGGGTCCGTACCGGCCGCGAGCGCCGCCCGCAGCCGCACCGACGAGCGGCTGTCCTCAAGGTGCCGGAGGACGCCCGGCCCACCCGCGCCCGGCTTGCTCTCCTGCTGCGTCTCGTTCTGCGGCGTCTCATGCTGCGGCTTCTCGTCCGACGTGATCATCGAGGCCACCTCCTCGGCACAGTGAAGACCTTGTCACTGTGTCAAGGTCAAGCGGGCCGTCAGCGGGGCAGGGGGCGTTCCGAGTCGGAGCCGCACATCTCGGCGCCCAGCTCCTCCACGAGCCGCCTCAGGTCCGTGGGCCGCCCCGGCCCCCACCAGTCGCCGAGCAGCTCCGCGAGGGACTCCTCGCGGGCCTTGGCCAGGTCAGCGGCCACCGTGCGGCCCGCGTCGGACAGGCGCAGGCCGAGGCCCTCGCGGATGACGAGGCGGCGCTCCTCCAGCTGGCGGGCGGCCTGGGTGAGGACCGTCAGCGGCACCGCGCCGCGCTCGGCGAGCGTCGCGGGCTCCACGTGCCCGTGGCGGGCGACGCGCAGGAGCAGCCAGCTGGCGGCGGGCAGCAGGTCGTACCCGGCGCGCTCGGTGATGCGGACGTAGACCGCGCGGCGGCCCTCGCGGGTGCCGAGGAGGGACAGGGCGCGGGCCACCTCGTCGTACGAGGAGCGCTCGACGGGGTTGCTGGCGAGGGTCTGCGTGGGATCGGGCGCGGTGACGGCGCCGCGCAGCTTGTCCTCGCGCAGGAACCAGGCGAGGACGAACGCGACGAGGGCGACCGGCGCCGCGTACAGGAAGACGTCGGTGATGGCGGCGGAGTAGGCGTCGAGGACGGCGGGCCGCTCGCCGGGCGGCAGGGCGGCGACCCCGCGCGGGTCGGCCTTGAGGGAGTCGACGGTGACGCCGGGCGGCAGGTCCTGGCCGCGCAGGGCGGAGGTGAGCTTGTCGCCGAGCCGGGACGCGAAGACCGTACCGAAGATCGCGACGCCGAACGACGCGCCGATGGACCGGAAGAAGGTCGCCCCGGACGTGGCGACGCCGAGGTCCTCGTACGCGACGGCGTTCTGCACGATGAGCACGAGCACCTGCATGACGAGGCCAAGCCCGAGGCCGAAGACGAAGAAGTACGCGCTCATCTCGAACGTGGGGGTGTCCGGCTTCAGCTGGTGCAGGAGCAGCAGGCCGAGGGTCGTGACGGCCGTGCCCGCCACCGGGAAGACCTTCCAGCGCCCGGTGCGGCTGACGATCTGGCCGGACGCGGTCGAGGAGATCAGCATGCCGACGACCATCGGCAGCATGTGCACGCCGGACATGGTGGGCGAGACGCCCTGGACGACCTGGAGGAACGTCGGCAGGTACGTCATGGCACCGAACATCGCGAAGCCCACGACGAAGCTGATGACGGCGGAGAGGGTGAAGGTGCGGATGCGGAACAGCTTCAGCGGAATGACGGGTTCGGCGGCCTTCCGCTCCACCGCCACGAAGCAGACGGCGAGCGCCACGCCGAGGACCGCAAGGCCGATGATCTGCGGCGAGCCCCAGGCCCAGGTGGTGCCGCCGAGGGACGCGACGAGGACCAGGCAGGTGGCGACGGACGCGATGAGGAAGGTGCCGAGGTAGTCGATGGTGTGCCGGGCGGAGCGGACCGGGATGTGCAGGGCGGCGGCGATCACGGCGAGCGCGACCACGCCGACCGGCAGGTTGACGTAGAACACCCAGCGCCAGCTCAGGTGCTGCGTGAACAGGCCGCCGAGCAGCGGCCCGAGGACGCTGGTCGCGCCGAAGACCGCGCCGAACAGGCCCTGGTACTTGCCGCGTTCGCGCGGCGAGACGATGTCGCCGACGATCGCCATGGACAGGACCATGAGCCCGCCGCCGCCGAGGCCCTGCAGGGCGCGGAACCCGATGAGCTGCGACATGTTCTGCGCGATGCCGCACAGCGCCGAGCCGACCAGGAAGATCACGATCGCGGTCTGGAAGAGCTTCTTGCGCCCGTACTGGTCGCCGAGCTTGCCCCACAGCGGGGTCGCGGCCGTGGCGGCCAGCATGTACGCGGTGACGACCCACGACAGGTGCTCCATGCCGCCGAGGTCGCTGACGATGGTCGGCAGGGCGGTCGAGACGATGGTCTGGTCGAGCGCGGCGAGCAGCATGCCGAGCAGCAGCGCGCCGATGGAGACCAGCACGCCGCGCCGCACGTGCTCCGGGGGCCCGGCCCCGTGCGCGGGCCCGGCCGGGCGGGTGCTCACGTCGTGCGTCATGGACACCTCCTGCGGGTGCTCTCCCTCTCCATCGTGGTCCGAGTCACCCGTTATGGCCTGTTGAGTCGCGCGGCTGCATACTCCTGTGGAGCCCTGCGGGACCGGCGAGGCGAGGGGAGCACCCAGTGAGCCCAGGAGACTTAGGGAACGCGGCAGGCCCGGGGAGCACGGAAGGTCCGGGGAGCGCGGCAGGACCGGAGTACGGGGCGGGGCGGGCGTGTCCGGGGTGCGGGACGGCGCGGGCGCCGGACGGGGCGCCCGCGTGCGGCTGTGCGCGTGCGGCGGCCCGGGCGGCGCTGGAGACGCGGTCGGCCCAGGCGGCCGCCGCGGAGGACTTCGACCCGCTGCGGATACGCCCGTACGTGACCCTGCCCGAGCCGGAGGCCCCGCTTCCGGCCTTGGTGTCGGGGGCCTCGGCGCCGCTGCCGCAGGAGGCCGGGCCCACCGCCCCGCAGGAGGCCTCGGGGCCCGCCGATGCCGTGTACGCCAGGTCCGCGCGGCACGGCCGGACGGGGCTGTTCGCCGGGGTGGGCGTGCTTGTCGCGTCGGCGGCCGTCTTCGCCGGCGGGATGTTCACGGGGGGTGACCGGGGCGACGGCGAGGACCTGGCCCTCCCGGACACGCGGTCCGGCATGCCGGATCCCGACCCCGACCCCGAAGAGGGGGACGCGCGGAACTCGGTGACGAAGGCGGAGCCCGCGCCGAGCCCGACGACGACCCGCCCGCGGCCCACGCGCACGCCCTCCCCGTCGGCGTCGTCGTCCCCGCGGGCGCACCACGCGGAACCGCCCACATCGCCGACCCGTACGACGGCCCGCGCGACCGGCACGGTGTCGCTGCCGCCCTCGCACCGCCCGGCACAGCCGGAGCGCCCGCCCGCCGCCCCGGCCCTCAGCGTGGGCGACACGGGCGACGAGGTGCGCGAACTCCAGTACCGCCTGGGGCAGTTGTCGCTGTACGTGGGCCCGCCGGACGGCGTCTACTCCCCCGTCGTCGCCGACGCGGTGGCGCGCTACCAGTGGGCCCGGGGCGTCACCGACGATCCGCGCGGCACGTACGGCAGCGCCACGCGCCGCGCCCTGGAGGCGGAGACGAGCGCCCCCTGAGCGGACGGCCCCTGAACGGACGGCCCCTGGGCGGACGGCCCGAAGGGCTCAGCCGAAGGCAGGACAGGGGCAGGGCAGAGGCAGGGCTCAGGCGAAGGTGAGGCGTATCGCCCCGTCCGCGTCGGCGGTGACGCGGATCTGCGTGAGGTCGTCCACCCACACCGTGGGCTCGTACTCCCCGGCGCGGGGGCCGATCCCGACGACCCGCATGCCCGCGGCCTTCCCGGCCGCGATGCCCGCGCCGGAGTCCTCGAAGACGACGCAGTCGGCGGGGTCGAAGCCCAGCTCGGCCGCGCCCTTGAGGAAGCCCTCGGGGTCGGGCTTGCTGGCGGAGACGCTCTCGGCGGTCACCCGCACCCGCGGCAGCGGCAGGCCCGCGGCGGCCATCCGGCCGGTGGAGAGGCCCACGTCGGCGGACGTGACGAGCGCGTGCGGCAGACCGGCGACGGCGGCGAGGAACTCCGGCGCTCCGGGCACGGGCACGACGCCGTCCATGTCGGCCGTCTCCTGCGCCAGCATCTCGCGGTTCTCCGCGTGGTTCTCGGCCATCGGCCGGTCGGGCAGGAGCAGCGCCATGGACGCGTACCCCTGCCGTCCGTGCACGACCGTCATGACCTCGTCGGCGTCGAGTCCGTGCCGGGCGGCCCACTGCCGCCAGCAGCGCTCGACGACGGCGTCGGAGTTGACGAGGGTGCCGTCCATGTCGAGGAGGAGAGCTCGGGCGGTCAGTTCGTTCACGGCCGTCATCGGCGTACTCCAAGGGAAGGCCCGCACACGGAAGAGGGGAACAAGGCGGCTCCGCCCGCCGGTCAGGGAGTACGAGCGGAGCCACTTTGTTTCTTCACGGTACAAAACAGGGGCCCCAATGACCAACAACGCAGGTCAGCGACCTCTCAGACCACCGCGCCCCCGCGTCACGCCCCCGCGGCCCCGCGTCAGGCCACCGCCTCGTACAGGCTCCACAGGCCGAGCCCCAGCATCAGGAGCGCCGCGATCTTCGTGATGAGCGACAGCGGCACCCGCTTCATCAGGGCCTTGCCGCCCACGATGCCGAGCCCGGCGACGGCCCAGAGCGCGAGCACCGCGCCGAGGCCGACGGAGAGCGGGTCGTCGTACCGCGCGGCCAGGTTCGCCGTCATGATCTGCGTGAGGTCGCCGAACTCGGCGACCAGGATGAGCATGAAGCCCGCGCCCGAGACCCGCCAGAAGCTCTGGTCCCTGGGCGCCTTGACCTCGTCGTCGTCCTCGCCCTTCTTCATGAGCAGCATCGCGGCGCCGCCGAGGAACAGCACGCCGGTGATCGCCTGGACCAGGCGCTGCGGCGCGAGCGTCAGGACGCTGCCCGCCGCCACGGCGAGCACCACGTGCACCGCGAAGGCGGCGGCGACGCCCGCGAAGACATAGCTGGCGCGGTAGCGGGTGCCGAGGACGAGCCCGGCGAGCGCGGTCTTGTCGGGCAGTTCGGCGAGGAAGACGACGCCGAAGACGAGCGCCATCACACTGAGGCTGATCAAGGGTTCCTCAATCGGTCGGGCCGCCCCACCGAGAGTTCCGCAGCCTTCGCGTACGACACCTCGGCACGGCAGCGCACACGGACGTACACGGGCGTGTACGTGGGCACTGCTTGCCGAAGGTCTCGCTGGCCGCCCACCGCGTGGGCCGCCTCCGGGCGCCGGCTCAGACGAGCTGAGCAGTATGTCGACGGTCCGGCGAAGAGCTACTCCCCTTCTGCGCCACCCATGGTACGCGACGCCCCCACGGCCCTGAACAGGGACTTTCGTCCTACGTCCGGGCACGCCCCGCACCGACCCCGGACCCTCTTGCGCGTGAGCTGGATCACAAGACGGCAACTCCTTTGCCTCGGCGCACAGGTGACACTTCGCCAGAACCCTTGCCCCGTCCACCCATTTGACGCGACCCTGTCACCACCCGCACATCCGCTGGCAACCCCACAACGCCAGCATGACCACGCCCGAGTGGTCACCATCCCCCCACGTCAAGGGAGTTCGCATGCCCGCTGTCTACGCGCGTCGCCGCCTCGCCGCCCTGGGTGCCCTCACCGCCCTCGCCTGCGGCACGACCCTGCTCACCGGGTCCCCGGCCCAGGCCGCGCCGCCCACCCCCGTCAGCGCCGACACCGCCCGCACCTACCTCGCCCAGCTCACCGTCCGCGCCGAGGGCTCGTCCGACGGCTACAGCCGCGACAAGTTCCCGCACTGGATCACCCAGTCCGGCGCCTGCAACACCCGTGAGGTCGTCCTCAAGCGCGACGGCGAGAACGTCCAGCAGGACGGCAGCTGCGCCGCCGTCTCCGGCACCTGGAAGTCCGCGTACGACAACGCCACCTGGACGCAGGCCTCCGACCTCGACATCGACCACGTCGTACCGCTCTCCGAGGCCTGGAAGTCCGGCGCCAACTCCTGGACCACCGCACAGCGGCAGGGCTTCGCCAACGACCTGAGCCAGCCGCAGCTCATCGCGGTGACCGACAACGTCAACCAGGCCAAGGGCGACAAGGACCCCGCCGAGTGGCTGCCGCCCGTCGCCTCGTACCACTGCTTCTACGCCCGGATGTGGGTGGACGTGAAGCAGCACTACAACCTCACGGTCGACCCGGCCGAGAAGAGCGCCCTCTCCTCGATCCTCAACGGCTGCTGAAACCTCGCGAATCGAACGGTCTGCGCGGAACCGTCCCGCCCGCCTCCGTCGTTCCGTACCGTACGGGGCGACGGAGGAGGGTGATCGCTGTGGCACGGCTGCGTCTCGGCCCGCTGCTGAGACATGTCGACGGTGCGAGCGCGACCGTGTGGGTGGAGGCCGACCGGCCCTGCACGGCCGAGGTGCGGTGCGCGGACGGGGCCACGGGCTCGGCCCGCACGTTCCAGATCGCCGGGCACCACTACGCGCTCGTGCCGGTCACGGGCCTCAGGCCGGGCACGGAGACGGCGTACGAGGTCCGGCTCGGCGACACGCCCGTGTGGCCGCCGCCCGATGCGGCGTTCCCGTTCCCGCCGAGCACCATCCGGACGCCCGCCGACGAGCCCGAAACGGTCCGCGTCACGTTCGGCTCCTGCCGCTGGGCGGCGCCGCCCAGCGACGAGGACGACCCCGTGGGGCCGGACGCCCTCGACACGCTCGCGGCCCGCATCGCCGCCGACCCCGACGCCGAGCGCCCGGACGTCCTGCTGCTCCTCGGCGACCAGGTGTACGCGGACGAGACGTCCGACGCCACGCGCCGCTGGCTCGCCCTGCGGCGCGACCTGTCGGAGCCCCCGGGCGACCAGGTCGCGGACTACGAGGAGTACACCCACCTGTACTACGAGTCCTGGCTCGACCCCGAGGTGCGCTGGCTCCTCTCCACCGTCCCGAGCTGCATGATCTTCGACGACCACGACGTCATAGACGACTGGAACACCAGCGCGTCCTGGCTCGGCGAGATGCGCGCGACACCCTGGTGGCGCGAGCGCGTCCTCAGCGGCCTGATGTCGTACTGGGTGCACCAGCACATCGGCAACCTGCCGCCCGCCGAGCTCGAACGCGACGAGGTGTACGCGGCGGTGCGCGCGACGCCCGACGGCACCGACGCGCTGCGCGCCTTCGCCGCCAAGGCCGACGACGAGCCCGCGTCCGCCCGCTGGAGCTACCGCCGCGACTTCGGCCGCGTACGCCTGTTGATGGTCGACACCCGCGCCGCGCGCGTCCTGGACGAGGACAAGCGCGCCATGCTCGACCCGGAGGAGGAGCGCTGGCTGCGCGAGCAGGCCCTCGACGGCACTTACGACCACCTCCTGATCGGCACGTCCCTGCCGTGGCTGCTCCCCCACCTCATCCACGACGTCGAGGGGTGGAACGCGGCCCTGTGCCGGGGCGAACGCGGGGCGCGCTGGGCGCGGTTCGGCGAGAAGCTGCGCCGGCGCGCCGACCTCGAGCACTGGGCCGCCTTCCCGGCGTCGTTCGCCTCGCTGACGCGGCTGATCGCCGAGGTGGGGTCGGGCGCGGGCGCTCCCGCGACGGTGTGCGTGCTCTCCGGCGACGTGCATCACGCGTACGTCGCCGAGCCGGCGTGGCCCGCCGGTGACGGGCCCGACGCGCGCGTCCTGCAGCTGACCTGCTCGCCCGTGCACAACTCCGTCCCCGCCTCCATCCGGGTCGGGTTCCGCTTCGGCTGGAGCCGGGTGGGGCGTGCGCTCGGTCGGCGGTTCGCCCGGCACGGGCGGCTCGGCGGGGCCGAGGTCAGCTGGCGCAGGACCGGGGGTCCCTGGTTCGGGAACCAGTTGATGACGCTGACCTTGCGGGGGCGTGGCGCTGCGCTCCGCCTTGACCAGGCGCGGGCGGACGGGACGGGTCTGCGAACGGTGTCCGAGTCGTCGCTGACTTGATCTCCCCCACCCCGCCCCTTCCCGAACTGGGGGCTCCGCCCCCAGGCCCCCTTTTATCCGCGCTGCGCGCTCGTCCTCAAACGCCGGACGGGCTAGAACCTTCGCCGGCCGGGCGAGGTGATTTCAGCCCGTCCGGCGTTTGAGGACGAGGCGC
>NZ_JBHYJH010000161.1:0-20562 GCF_042740445.1 Streptomyces sp. NPDC059003
CCGCCGTCCTTGGGACGGCGGGGCCTTCCGCGTGTCCGGTGTCTCCGTAGGGGCGGGGTTCCGCGGGCCCGGTGCCCCCGCGGCTACGGGGCTTCCGCGTTCCGGCCGCGGGCTCCCCGGGGAATTCGCGCCCGGCTACTGTGCTGGCCATGGTGAACACGGCGAACGCGACACAGGCCGAGATCGGCGTCATCGGCGGATCGGGCTTCTACTCCTTCCTCGACGACGTGACCGAAGTGCACGTCGACACCCCCTACGGCGCTCCGAGCGACTCCCTGTTCCTCGGTGAGATAGCGGGACGGCGGGTCGCCTTCCTGCCGCGCCACGGCCGCGGTCACCATCTGCCGCCGCACCGCATCAACTACCGCGCCAACCTGTGGGCGCTGCGCTCCGTGGGCGCGCACCAGGTGCTCGGCCCGTGCGCGGTGGGCGGCCTCAGGCCCGAGTACGGGCCCGGGACGCTGCTGGTGCCGGACCAGTTCGTGGACCGCACGCAGGGTCGCCAGCAGACCTACTTCGACGGGCTTCCGCTGGCCGACGGCGCCGTGCCGAACGTCGTGCACGTGTCACTCGCCGACCCCTACTGCCCCGCGGGACGGGCCGCCGCCCTCAAGGCGGCGCGGGGCCGGGACTGGGAGCCGGTGGACGGCGGGACGCTCGTGGTGATCGAGGGGCCGCGGTTCTCGACCCGGGCGGAGTCGCGCTGGTACGCGTCGCAGGGCTGGTCCGTGGTCGGCATGACCGGGCACCCGGAAGCCGCGCTCGCCCGGGAACTCGAGCTCTGCTACACGTCGTTGACCCTGGTCACGGACCTGGACGCGGGCGCGGAGTCCGGCGCGGGCGTCTCGCACGACGAGGTGCTCCGGGTGTTCTCCGCGAACGTCGACCGGCTGCGGACGGTGCTGTTCGACGCGGTGGCGGCGCTTCCGGCCGACGGGGAGCGGGACTGCTTGTGCGCGGGGGCGCTGGGCGGGATGGAGCCGGGGATTCCGCTGCCGTGAGCGAGGGCCGAGCGCGGTCTGAGGGCGGGCTCAGCTGGCCTGAGGGCGGGCCCAGCTCAGTCTGAGGGCGGGCCCAGGGCTTCTGTAGGGGCGGAATTTCCCCTTCGGGTGAGGGAGTTGTCCACAACCGGCCGGTAGCGCACGGGGCTCGGCGCGATCCGGCGCGAACCCGCATCGTGAGATCGGAATCCGAACTCCTCACGGCGGGCGGTGGTCGTCATGACGCGGGACCCTTCACACACCTCCTCATCTACCCCTGCGCGCGTCTCCGCGTACGAGTCCGCGCGCGGAAGCACCGGTGGCGGCAACGTCAGCGGTGCCCCGCCGCCGCCCTGCCAGGTGCCGCACTTCTCGCCGCTGCATGTGCGCGGCGGCCGGCAGCGGCTGCGGCGGCTCGCACGGCACCGGAGGCGGGCGCTGGCCGTGGGCCTCGCGATGACGGCCGCCGCGCTCGCGGCCGCGGGTCCGCGCGAGCCCGAGCGCACACGGCCGCAGGGCCCCGCGGCGGCCTCGACGGCGAGGGACCGGGGTGACCGGGATGACCGGGATGAGGACCGGAGCGAGGAGCGGGCGCACGGGCGGGCGCGGCGGGCCACGCGCCTTGTGACGGCGCCGGTGCGGATCGCGGACGCGGCGACGGTGCGGCTGCTGCGCCCCGGCGACCGGGTGGACGTCGTCGCGGCTGAGGCGGCCTCCGGGACCGCGCCGCGCGTGGTGGCCTCCGGGGCCCGGGTGTCCGACCTGCCCCGGTCACCGGACGGCGCGGCGGAGGGCGGCGCGCTGGTCGTCCTCGCGGTGCCGCGGACCACGGCGGCGCGACTCGCGGGGGCGAGCGCCACCGCGCGCCTGGCGGTGACCCTGCGATGAGCCGGACACTGGGCACGGACACCCGTACGACGGTCGGCAGTCCCTCAAGTCGCTCGTTCGCGTTACCGAATTGGACAGGGCGACCACGCGCTGCCGTAGGTTGCGAAGCGGTTTGCCGCACAACCCGCGTTTGCAACGAAAGGCCTGGTAGTGAGCGAGAAGAAGAAACCGAGCGTCTGGCAGGGCTTCAAGGCCTTCCTGACCCGCGGCAACGTCGTCGACCTGGCGGTCGCGGTGGTCATCGGCGCCGCGTTCACGAACATCGTGAACTCGGTGGTGAAGGGCGTCATCAACCCGCTGGTCGGCGCCCTGGGCACAAAGGATCTCGACCACTACCAATCGTGCCTCAAGGGCCCGTGCGTGGTGGAGAACGGCGAGGCCGTCAAGGGCGTCCCGATCATGTGGGGCTCGGTGCTCAGCGCCACGCTCAGCTTCGTGATCACCGCGGCGGTCGTCTACTTCCTCATGGTGCTGCCGATGGCGAAGTACCTGGCCAAGCAGGCCGAGCGGCAAGCGGCGAAGGAGGGCACGAAGGAGGTCATCGAGGTGACGGAGCTGGAGGTGCTCAAGGAGATCCGCGACGCCTTGGTCGCCCAGCGCGGCGCGGGGAGCGACGGACAGCCGGGACGCGGCGAGCAGAGCGAGCAGTAGCTGTCGCCGTAGCAGTAGCAACAGCGGCGCCGACGGCCGCAGCGGAGTCGCGGGGCCCGGCCGGGCGGGCCGTGGCGCGGGCTCAGATGTGGTGGGGCGGCTTCTCGTCGAGGAAGCGGGCGAGGTCGGCGGCGCTGTCGGCGCCCGCCGTCGGCCGCTCACCCCACCCACGATCCGTATCGTCCGAGGACTGCTGCGACAGGGGGTCGTCGAAGACCAGCGCGCTCGCCGGGTTCTTGGCGTTCTGCCGGGGCTTCGCGTCCTTCGGATCGCGCGGTTCGGAGGCGGGGGCGGTGCTCATGCCTCCAGGGTACGTCCGGGGCACTCGTGAACGCGTTCACAAGATTCTCGCCCCCATCCGCTCCCCCATCCGCTCCCCCATCCGCTCCCCCATCCGCTCCCTCACCCGCTCCCCCGCCCCCGCCCGCACCCGCCGTCCAGGCGAGTGCTCCCGCTCCGACACGGCCCGACCCGCCCCGATGCGCCGCCGGGCTCTGCTGTCCTTGCCCCATGACGTCCACAACTCCCGCAGCTCCCGCTCCAGAACCGGCTCCCGCCGCTCCTCCCCCGCCGCTGCGGCCGATGGTCGCCCGTGGGCGGGACGAGGAGCACCGCGCGGCGACGCCGCTGGAGCTCTTCTTCGACCTGTGTTTCGTGGTGGCGGTCGCCCAGGCCGGTGTGCAGCTGGTGCACGCGGTCGCCGAGGGGCACGCGGGCGACGGGGTCCTCAACTACGCGATGGTGTTCTTCGCGATGTGGTGGGCCTGGATGAACTTCACCTGGTTCGCGTCGGCGTACGACAACGACGACACGCTCTACCGCGTCGTGACCCTCATCCAGATCGCCGGGGTCCTGGTGCTCGCGGCCGGGGTCTCGAAGGCCTTCCAGGACCACGACTTCCTCGTCGTCTGGCTCGGCTATCTGATCATGCGGCTCGCGCTGATCGCGCAGTGGCTGCGGGCGGCGGCCTCGACGACGGGCCCCGACCGGAGCACGGCGCTGCGGTACGCGGGCGGGGTCGCCCTGTGCCAGGTCGGCTGGCTCGGCCTGCTGTTCCTGCCGGAGGGGGCGAAGGCCTGGACGTTCCTGGTGATGGCGATCGCGGAGATGGCGGTGCCGACGTTCGCGGAGCGGGTGCGCACGACGCCGTGGCACCCGCACCACATCTCCGAGCGGTACGGCCTGTTCACGATCATCGTGCTCGGCGAGACGATCGCCGCGGCGACGGTCGCGGTGAAGTCGGGCATCGACGAGAACGACGCGCTCGGCGACCTCCTTCCCATCGCCGCGGGCGGACTGCTGCTCGTCTTCGCCGCGTGGTGGATCTACTTCGTGGTGCCGATCCACGGGCATCTGCGCTCCAACAACCAGGCGTTCCTGTGGGGTTACGGCCACTATTTGATCTTCGCGTCGGCGGCGGCGATCGGGGCCGGTCTGGAGGTCGCGGTGGAGCAGGCCGTCGGCAAGGCCCACATCTCCGAGACGGCGGCGTCGGCTGCCGTGACGATCCCGTCGGCGGTGTACATGTTCACGGTGTGGGCGCTGCACTCGCGCCACTTCAAGGTGGGCCTCGCCCAGCAGCTGGTGCTCCCGGTCACGTCGGTGGCGATCCTGGCGTGCACGTTCGCGGGCCGCTGGGCGGTCCTGGCGGCGGGCATCGTGGCGGCGCTTGCGGTCGTGGTGGGGGTGACGCTGACATCACGGATGGTCCGAGCGGAAGCAGCCTGATCCCCAAGCCGCCGACGGCGAACAACCCCCCACGAGGGGCGCCCGCCCCACGGGTGACCGGAAACGGGCGGGCGGGAGACCAACCCGCCGCGGTAGCGGCGGGAAACCCCCACCGGCCCGCACCCACCCACCCCCACCGCAAGGGTGATACGCATGCCGCATGACGACACCTGACGCACACACGGAACCGGGCCCCACCGACGGGCTGACCGACGTCGCCGGACTCCGCGTCGGCCACGCGGACCGCCGCGGCAACGGCTGGCTCACGGGAACGACGGTGGTGCTCGCCCCGGAGGGCGGGGCGGTGGCGGCCGTGGACGTACGCGGCGGCGGCCCCGGCACGCGGGAGACGGACGCCCTGGACCCGCGCAACCTGGTGCAGCGGGTGGAGGCGATCGTGCTGACGGGCGGCAGCGCGTACGGGCTCGACGCGGCGGCCGGGGTGATGGCGTGGCTGGAGGAGCAGGGCCGCGGGGTGCGGGTGGGGCCCGATCCGGCGCACGTGGTGCCGGTGGTGCCCGCGGCGTGTGTGTTCGACCTGGGGCGCGGCGGGGACTTCCGGGCACGGCCGGACGCGGCGACGGGGCGGGCGGCCGTGGCGGACGCGGCGTCGCGGGAGGCCGGGCACGTGGTGGCCGAGGGCGGCGTGGGCGCGGGCACGGGTGCGGTGGTCGGGCAGGTCAAGGGCGGGGTCGGCACGGCGAGCACCGTGCTCGCGTCGGGTGTGACGGTGGCCGCGCTGGCGGTGGCGAATGCGGCGGGGGCGGGGGTGGATCCGCGGACGGGGGCGTTGTACGGGCGGTTGTTCATGGACGGGGCCGTGGAGTTGCCGGCGGCCGAGGTGCACGAGGACGCGCGGCGGCGGCTCGCCGAGGCCGCGGCGCGCAACGGGGGGCCGCCGTTGAACACGACGCTCGCCGTCGTTGCCACCGACGCCGAGCTCACCAAGGCGCAGGCGCAGAAGCTCGCGGGGACGTCGCACGACGGCATGGCGCGCGCCGTGCGTCCGGTGCACCTGCTGCACGACGGGGATACCGTGTTCGCCCTGGCGACCGGTGAGCGGCAGCTCGACGGGGCGAGTCCGCTCGCGCTGAACGAGATCCTGGCGGCGGGCGCGGACCTGGTGACGCGGGCGATCGTACGGGCGCTGCTCGCCGCGGAGTCCGTGGAGACGCCCGGAGGGACATTCCCGTCATACCGGGACCTTTATCACCTTTCTTAGAAATAGGCGTCAAGTACCGCGAACCCGGGGCGCATTGGGGTGGTCGTGGGCGCCCCCGGTGTGCCCGCACTCACATCAGTGGGGCGGAACCAAACCGCCGCGAGGCCACTCTTTACCCGTACTGGACCAGACCGTGTACATACCAAGAACCCAGCCGAACGCCGACCCTATGGGAGCAGCTCGTGACAACGCCGGACATAGCAGCGCAGCCTCAGCACCGTCGCCGTCGGCGGGTCCTGCTGGCCACCGCCGCGCTCGCGGCGGTCGGCGCGATGACCCTGACGGCCTGCGGCGGTGACGCCGACGCCAAGGACGACAAGAAGTCCGGGTCCTCCAAGGACGCGTCCGGGGCGCAGATAGCCATCTCCTCCAAGGACGGCGCGACCGACGCGTCGATCAACGCCACCGGCGTGAAGGTCAAGGGCGGCAAGCTGACCACCGTCAAGATGACGGAGGTGGCGTCGGGCAAGGCGGTCGAGGGCACGCTGGCCTCCGACGGCTCCACCTGGAAGCCCAAGTCGCAGCTGGAGCGCGGTACGAAGTACAAGGTCACCGCCAACGCGAAGGACGGCGAGGGCCGCCCGGCGACGGAGAACGCGACGTTCACGACGGTGGCGTCGGCGAACAGCTTCATCGGCTCGTACACGCCGGACGGCGGCACCACGGTCGGCGTGGGCATGCCGGTCTCCTTCACCTTCGACAAGGCGATCACCAACAAGAAGGACGTGCAGTCGCACATCACGGTCACCTCCAGCAGCGGCCAGAAGGTCGTCGGCCACTGGTTCGGCGGCCAGCGCCTGGACTTCCGGCCGCAGGAGTACTGGAAGGCCGGCTCCAAGGTCACGATGAAGATCGACCTGGACGGCGTGAAGGGCGGCAACGGCATCACCGGCGTGCAGGACAAGACGGTCACCTTCACCGTCGGCCGCGCGCAGGTCTCCACGGTCGACGTGAACGCCAAGAAGATGACGGTCGAGCGGGACGGCAAGGTCATCAAGACCGTTCCGATCTCCGCGGGCAGCCCCCAGAACCCCACGTACAACGGGCAGATGGTGATCTCGGAGAAGTTCACGCAGACCCGGATGAACGGCTCGACGGTCGGCTTCGGCGGTGAGTACGACATCAAGGACGTCCCGCACGCGATGCGCCTGTCGACGTCCGGCACGTTCATCCACGGCAACTACTGGAGCTCGCCGTCCATCTTCGGCAGCGCCAACACCAGTCACGGCTGCGTCGGACTGCAGGACCAGCAGGGCGCGCAGGGCGACACCATGGGCAAGTGGTTCTACGACAACTCGCTCATCGGTGACGTCGTGACGGTCAAGGGTTCGCCGGACAAGACGATCGCCCCGGACAACGGCCTCAATGGCTGGAACATGTCGTGGAGCCAGTGGACGGCGGGCAGCGCCGTCTGAGACCCGGCTGACACCGGCCGGTCAAGGCCGGGCCACAGCACTCGCGGGGCGCGTCCGACGCCCCGCAAGGCGCACTGGAAGCGCCGACGGAGCGTCAACGGAGCGAGCCGCGCGGGAACTTGCCGCGCGGCTCGATCGTTTTCCCGTTCCCGGACATGATGTCGGACCCAGGGGCTACGGTATGCACGCACAAGGTGACATGCAGCAACGCCGGAAGCATCCGGGAGTATCCGTGAGCGTTCCGTACGAGACAGCGTACGAACCACCAGAGTCGCCCGATCCGCTCTCGCCGGAGGAGCACCTCGAGCGACTGCTCAGCCGTGCCTTGAACTCCTTCGACCTGCCGGACGAGACGATAAGGCGCCTGGAGCGCGCCCTTGCGTACGACAGTTCGCTGCACTCCGCGCACCACAGCGCGGGCCTGCACCGCGAGACGTACCGCCACACCTGGCTGCTCGCCGACGGCCGCGCCCTCGTCCTCTGGGAGCTCGTGCACAACACGGGCCCCGGCAGCGCCGCTCAGTACGAGCTGTATCTGGACGAGGAGGAGGCCGGGGTCGCCACGGCGCGCCTGCCGCTGCCGCCGGACACCCCCGCCGCCGAACTGCCGGTCGTCCTCCAGCTGACGGCGGCGAACGAGCCGCGGCACGCCTACGTCCCCGACGACTCCGCCGACCACGCGCGCCGGCTCCTGCGCCGCGCGGAGAACGCCGCGGGCGTCGACCGCCCCGGCGACGACATGGCCAGACTGCTGCGCTCGGCCTTCGCGCACCAGATCACGCAGGCCTTCGGCCGCTCCGGCCTCAGCGGCGAGGCCCGGCTCGGCTTCTCGCTGTACGAGCACGCGTTTCTGCTCTTCGACGGCTCGGAGGTCAGCCTCTGGGAGGTCGAGCACACGGCGACGTCCGACGGGCGCCACATGTGCGAGGTGTATCTGAGCGAGCGCGCGGCGCGCGCGGCCATGGAGCGGCGCGCACGGGCGTTCCCCGCGACGCGCGCACGCTGAACGCGCCGTCGGCCGCGCTGAACCCGCCCCGTTGGCCGCGATGAGGGGCCGAGGTCAGCCGCGGCCCTTGCCGAACTGCCGTACCAGGCGGGCGAACGCGTCCCGTTCGTCCGCCGTCAGCTCGACGGACTCCGCGCCCGGTGGCCCCGACTGCACCGGCAGCGAGCGCAGCGACGCGCCGTCCTGCCCCTGGAGTTCGGGCCCCCGGCGGCGCATCTGGACGAAGGTCACGGCCCAGATGACGGTCACCGCGGCGAGCAGGGCCGCGCCTGTCTGGTGGACGATGGAAGCTCCCTGGAACATGCCGCTCAGTAGACAACAGCCGCCAGGTCCGCAACAGGGGCCTTAAGGGGTCTTTATCCCCGAAGTGACGCATCTCGCACGGTTCGGCCGCCTCGTACGTCTCACTCGTACGTCTCAGTCGTCCCGCACGTCACCGTCCCACAGATCGGACACGTCGGGGAGGTCAGATACGTCGGGGAGGTCCGGCAGGTCGGGGTCCCAGGCCCCGTCCCCCGCGGCCGGCTCGCGCTCGCCCGTGAGCAGCCCCGCCATCCGTACGCAGACCGCGGGCAGTTCGGGCGCCTCGCGGTCCCAGTCCTCCGTGTCGACGCCGGCGAGGACGCACGACGACCACAGGGTCGCGAGCAGCCGGGCGGCGAGGTCGGCGCGGGCGGGGCCGACGCCGGGTTCGTGCTCGCGGATGACGGCGGTGGCGTGCTCGATGAGGGACGGTTCGAGGAGCCAGCGGATGCCGGCGCCGGTCTCGATGAGGAAGCCGGAGTAGACGGCGAGGAAGACCCGGGCGGCTTCGGTGTTCTGCTCGGCGTTCGCCTGTGCCTGCTCGGTGAGCTGGGTGACCATGCCGAGCAGACTGCTGAGGTGACTCTGCTGAAGGTCGCTCACGGTGGCCCCCCGGCGGGTGCTGCCCGTGTCCGGGCCCGTGTGCCGCAGTACCAGCAGTATGCCCACGCCGTGCCGGTCCGTGCATGTGTGCAGGGCCCGTCAGTACGAGTGGGCCGCGCACACCCCGTACGCGGATACGGAACAGCGCGTTCCAGTCAGGCGGTCGCCGGGACCGGGGAGGTCTCCGCGGCCCCCTCCCCCGGCGGGTCGGCCGCCCCGCGCGCGCCCTTGAGCAGGACCACGACGGCCGTCGACACGCACACACCGGCGGCGATCGCGAGCAGATAGAGCAGCGGACGCCCGATCAGCGGGACCACGAAGACGCCGCCGTGCGGGGCGCGCAGCGTGCAGCCGAACGCCATCGACAGGGCGCCGGTGACCGCGCCGCCCGCCATCGACGCCGGGATGACCCGCAGCGGGTCGGCGGCGGCGAACGGAATTGCGCCCTCCGTGATGAAGGAGGCGCCGAGGAACCAGGCCGCCTTGCCGTTCTCGCGCTCCGCCTTCGTGAAGAGCCCGCCGCGGACCGTGGTCGCGAGGGCCATCGCGAGCGGCGGCACCATGCCGGCCGCCATCACCGCGGCCATCACCTTCAGGGAGCCGTCCGTGGGGCTGGCGAGTCCGCCGACGGCGAAGGCGTACGCGACCTTGTTGAGCGGGCCGCCCAGGTCGAAGCACATCATCAGGCCGAGGATCACGCCGAGGATGACGGCGTTGGCGCCGGACAGGCCCTCCAGCCAGTCGGTCAGGGCGCCCTGCAGTGACGCGATGGGCTTGCCGACGACCAGGAACATCAGGAAGCCGACCACCGCCGACGACACCAGCGGGATCACGACGACCGGCATGATGCCGCGCAGCGCGGCCGGGACGCGCAGACGCTGGATGCCCATGACGACGCCGCCCGCGAACAGACCGGCGGCGAGCCCGCCGAGGAAACCCGCCTCGATGGTGATCGCGACCGAGCCGCCGACGAACCCCGGCACGAGTCCTGGCCGGTCGGCCATGCCGTACGCGATGTAGCCCGCGAGGACCGGCACCAGGAACGCGAAGGCGAGGCCGCCGGTCTGGAAGAGGAGCGCCGCCCAACTGGTGTGGTCGGTCCACGCGAAGTGCTCGGCCACGGACGGGGCCTTGTCGATCTTCCAGCCGCCGATGGCGAAGCCGAGCGCGATGAGGAGGCCGCCCGCGGCGACGAACGGGACCATGTAACTGACGCCGGACATCAACCATTTGCGCAGCTTGGTGCCGTAACCGTCCCTGCTGTCACCGGTCTTGTCCACCGGGGACGGATGCGCGGGGGCCGTCGTCTCGCCGCGGGCCGCCTTCTCCCGTACCTCGGCGATGAGTTCGGCGGGCCGGTTGATGCCCGCCTTCACGCCTACGTCGACGGTGGGCCTGCCCGCGAAGCGGTGCTTTTCGCGTACGGGGAGGTCGTGGGCGAGGATCACCCCGTCCGCGGCTTCGATGGCCTCTGCGGTCAGGCGGGTGAATCCTGCCGAGCCCTGGGTCTCGACGACCAGTTCTACGCCTGCCTCGCGGGCGGCGGTTTCGAGTGCCTCTGCGGCCATGTAGGTGTGGGCGATGCCGGTGGGGCAGGAGGTGACGGCGACGATGCGGAAGGGTTCGGTCGGTGCGGGGGCGGGGCCGTCGCCCGCAGTGGGGGCGGGGGCGTCGCCCTCAGCGGGGGCGGACGCAGTTGCGGTCTCGTCTCCGCTGATCAGTGCCACTGCTGACTCCGCGTTCGGGGCTGTGCGCAGGGCCGTCGTGAAGTCCGTGTCCATCAACTGTCGTGCCAGGGACGACAGGATGGTCAGGTGGGCGTCGTCCGCGCCGGTGGGGGCCGCTATGAGGAAGATGAGGTCGGCGGGGCCGTCGGGGGCGCCGAAGTCGATGCCCCGGGCGCTGCGGCCGAAGGCCAGGGTCGGCTCCGTGACGTGGGCGCTGCGGCAGTGCGGGATGCCGATGCCGCCGTCCAGGCCGGTGGGCATCTGGGCCTCGCGCGCGGCCACGTCGGCGAGGAAGCCTTCCAGGTCGGTGACCCGGCCGAGGCGCACCATGCGGGTGGCGAGGGCGCGGGCCGCGGCCTCCTTCGTGTCGGCTGACCGGTCGAGTTCGAGGTCGACAAGGTCCGCAGTGATCATGTCGCTCATCGCGGGCTCCTTCGCAGGGGGACTCAGGCCGCGGGTTCGGTCAGGACGCGGGTTCGGTCAGGACGTGGTCGAGCGGGACCTCGTCCGTGACGGTGACGGTGTCCGGCGCGAGGTCGGACGGGGCCGGCAGCCGGCTGCCGGGGAGCTGGACGGCGGCGGCGCCGTGCGCCACGGCCGAGGCGAGGGCGCGGGGCCCGGTGCCGCCCTCGATCAGGAAACCGGCGAGGGAGCTGTCGCCCGCGCCGACGTTGCTGCGTACGGAGTCGACACGGGCGTACGCGAAGTGCGCGCCCGCGGCGTCGACGAGGAGTTGGCCGTCGGCGCCGAGGCTGGCGAGGACGGCGCGGGCGCCGCGTTCGCGCAGTTCGGCGGCCGCCTTGAGGGCGTCGCCGACCGTGGCCAGGGGGCGGCCGACGGCCTCCGCGAGTTCGTCGGCGTTCGGCTTGACGACGTCGGGGTGCTCGGCGAGGGCGGCGAGCAGGGCCGGACCTGAGGTGTCGAGGGCGATCCGGGCTCCGGCGGCGTGGCAGCGGCGGACCAGTTCCGCGTACCAGGACGGCGCGAGGCCGCGCGGGAGGCTGCCGCAGCAGGCGATCCAGTCGGCGCGCGGGGCGTGTTCGGCGACGGCGGCGAGCAGCGCCTCGCTCTCCGCCGCGCCGAGCTCGGGGCCGGGGGCGTTGATCTTCGTGAGGGTGCCGTCGGGTTCGGCGACGGAGATGTTCGACCGGGTCTGTCCGGCGACGGTGACGGGGGCGGCCGGGATGCCCTGCTCGTCGAGGAGTTGGGCGACCAGGGCGCCGGGGGCGCCGCCGAGGGGGAGCACCGCGAGCGTGCGCACGCCTGCGGCGGCCACGGCCCGCGAGACGTTCACGCCCTTGCCGCCCGGGTCCATCCGCTCGCCGGTGGCGCGGACGACCTCGCCGCGGTCCAGGGCGGGGACCTCGTAGGTGCGGTCGAGGGAGGGGTTGGGGGTGATGGTGAGGATCATGGGTCCGGGGGTGGGGGTGGGGGTGGCGGGGGCGTCGGTGAGGGTGCCGGTGGGGGTGTCGGCGGTGGTGTCGGTGGGGGCTGCGCTGTGGGGGGTGCGGGGCGTGCGGGGCGTGCGGGGCGTCATGCGCGTACGACCTCCGTGCCCGCGCGTTCGATCGCGGTGGCGTCCTCGGGGCTGAGGCCCGTGTCCGTGATCAGTACGTCCACGTCCGTCAGGTCGGCGAAGCGGGCGAAGTGCTCCTGGCCGTGCTTGGTGCTGTCGGCGAGCAGGACCACGCGGCGGGCCGCGGCGACGGCGGCGCGCTTCACGGCCGCCTCCGCCAGGTCCGGTGTGGTCAGGCCGTGTTCGGCCGAGAAGCCGTTCGCGGCGACGAAGGCCACGTCGGCGCGGATCTCCGCGTACGCGCGCAGCGACCAGGCGTCGACCGCCGCCCGCGTACGGTGCCGGACGCGGCCGCCGACCAGGTGCAGCTGGATGCCGGGGTGGTCGGCCAGGCGGGCGGCCGTCGGCAGGCTGTGCGTCACCGCCGTCAGCGTGGACTCCAGCGGGAGCGCGGCGGCCAGGCGGGCCACCGTCGAGCCCGCGTCCAGGATCACGCTGCCGTCCTGCGGGAGCTCGGCGAGGGCGGCGCGGGCGATGCGGTCCTTCTCGTCGGCGGCCGTGCCCTCCCGCTCCGCGAGGTCCGGCTCGAAGTCGAGGCGGCCCGCCGGGATCGCGCCGCCGTGCACCCTGCGGACCAGGCCCGCGCGGTCCAGGGCCTTCAGGTCGCGGCGGATCGTCTCGGCGGTCACCTGGAACTCGGCGGCGAGCGACAGCACGTCCACTCGCCCGCTCTCGCGGGCGAGGTTCAGGATTTGTTGTTGGCGCTCTGGTCCGTACATGGCTCGGGGCCCCCTGCTTTTGCCCGGTCGTGTTGTTTCCCTCGGACCATACGGGTCCGTCTCCCTGAAGTAAACACAATCGGGCATCGTGCAGACATAGGTGGGCCTATGCGCCGCCGGGCCCGCCGCTCCGCGGCGGGGGTCTCCCACCCGCCCGCCCATACGCTTACGCGCTGCGCCGGCGGCGTATATGCGGCAACGCCCCCGCGCGGCGCGGCCCCCGCAGCCGCCGACGGCGCCCAGCCTCCGCCGGGGGCGTCCACCCCGCGGGAGGGCAGAAACGGGCGGGCGGGTGGGAAACAAACCGCCGCGGTAGCGGCGGAAACCCCCCACCGACCCGCACCCACCCACAACCGCGACGCACCGCCCACCGCCCGCACCGGGCCCGATACGCCTCCGGCCCGCCGCTTCGCGGCGGGAGCTACCCCGCCCGCCCACCCCATGCGCAGCCGACGGGGCGCAGTCGGCCGGAAGGGCGCCCCGCCAGTGCTAGCGGCGGCGCGTATAGGCCAGCACGCCGCCCCCGGCGAGGAGTAGGGCGACCGCTCCCCCCGCCACGTACGGAGTCTTCGAACTGCCCCCGGTCTCCGCGAGGTTGTCCTTCTCGGGGGCCGGCTCCGCCTTCGCCGCGACCGGTTCCTTCTTGTCGACCTGCGGCTCGGGCAACGGCTTGGCCCCCGGCCCGGACGGCGCCGCGCAGGTCGCGCCCGCGAGCGTCACCGTGCCCTCGACGGCCGCGACGCCGAGCTTGAGCGGGTCGACGGACACCTGGAGCCGCAGCCCGGTCGCGGCGGCCGTACGGGACGTGGTGCGCGTCGACGACAGGTCGAGGCTGACCTCGCCGACGCCGGGGACGGAGACCTGGGTGGTGCCCGCGGCCTTCACGGCGACCTTCTTACCGAGGACGGTCACGCTGCCGAGGAGTCGCGACTCGGCCACGGGCCGCTTGCCCGCCGCGCACACGGCCTTGGACGTGACCTGGTCGAGCTCGACGAGGGGAAGCAGCGGCAGGCCCGGCAGGTGCACCTTGGCGCGCGCGATATTGCTGTACCCCTCGGCCGTGTCGCCCTTCACGGTGCCGCGCGCGGTGGCGACGTCGGCGCGCAGCACGCTGAACGGCCGCCCGCCGTCCACGCCGTCCAGCTTGGTGGTGAGCGCGGTCCGCTCGGCGCTCGCGGGGGCGCTGACTTCGTTGAGCGCGACTTTGAGGGGCAGGTCCGCGGTCCTGCCGAGGAGGGAGACGTCGAGGCCGGTGCGGAGGACGACGGCGTCCGCGCGGCCGCCGCGGTGGTCGTCCGTCGCGTGGGCGGGGCCGGCCGCGGCGAGCGCCGCGGGACCGGCGGCGAACACGGTGGCGGTGGCGATCGCGCCGATGCGGCGCGCGGGCAGTCGACGGAAAGTGCTGCTGGTCAAGGTGGTGGAACCCTCACTTGAGTCACGAAGGTGCCGCCGGCGCACGCCACACGGGGACATCGCGTGCGCACGGCACCACTGGAGCCGGTGAGCGCCCGGGCGGCGCCGCCGACTCCGGAATCTTTACGCACTCAGAGTGAACGGTCAGCAACCTGGCGTGAGTTCACCCCAACGGGAGGTTTCCGCCCCTGCTTTCGAATCGGGAGGCACGAGCGTTCCCTCGCGCCCCCTGAACCGCACCCACCGGGGCCATCACCACCGCTGACATGCAGGGAGCCACAAATCCCTGTTCAACGATCCGGCTCCAGCGACGTCACCCTCTGTCAACCCACGATCCGCCCGTTCAGAACCACCCGCCGCGGCGCGGTGAGCACCCGGACGTCCGACCGCGGGTCGGCCTCGTACACCACGAGGTCCCCCGGCGCGCCCTCGACCAGGCCGGGGCGCCCCAGCCAGGTCCGCGCTCCCCACGTCGCCGCGGACAGCGCGTCCCGCACGGGGATGCCCGCCCGGGTGAGCTCCGCGACCTCGGCGCCGATGAGGCCGTGGGCGAGGGAGCCCCCGGCGTCGGTCCCGGCGTAGATCGGCACCCCGGCGTCGTACGCCGCCCGCACCGTGTCGTAGCGCCGCTCGTGCAGGCGCCGCATGTGCGCGGACCACTTCGGGAACTTCTGCTCGCCACCGGCGGCGAGCTGCGGGAACGTCGCGATGTTCACGAGGGTCGGGACGATCGCGACGCCGTTCTCCGCGAACAGCGGGATGGTGTCCTCGGTCAGGCCCGTGGCGTGTTCGACGCAGTCGATGCCCGCCTCGACGAGGTCCCTCAGCGAGTCCTCGGCGAAGCAGTGCGCGGTGACGCGGGCGCCGAGCCGGTGCGCCTCGGCGATGGCGGCCTCGACGGCGCCGCGCGGCCAGCATGCGGTGAGGTCGCCCGCCTCACGGTCGATCCAGTCGCCGACGAGCTTGACCCAGCCGTCGCCGCGCCGGGCCTCCCGCGCGACGTACGCGACGAGGTCGTCGGGCTCGATCTCGTGGGCGTAGTTGCGGATGTAGCGGCGGGTGCGGGCGATGTGCCGGCCCGCGCGGATGATCTTCGGCAGGTCGTCGCGGTCGTCGGTCCAGCGGGTGTCGGAGGGGGAGCCCGCGTCCCGCAGCAGGAGCGCGCCCGCGTCGCGGTCGGTGAGCGCCTGCTTCTCGGCCTCCTCGGCGGGGACCGGCCCGTGGGCGTCGAGCCCGACGTGGCAGTGCGCGTCGACGAGGCCGGGCAGCGCCCACCCCTGGACGGTCACCACGTCCGCGGCGGCGGGCCGTTCGAAGGTCACGCGCCCGCCGACCACCCACAGCTCGTCCCGTACGTCCTCGGGCCCGACGAGCACCCGCCCCTTCACGTGCAGCACCGCGTGATCGCTCATGGACAGCAGCTTAGGAGGCGAGGGACCTGTCGTGGGCGGCCGGTACGCTCGGGCCCATGGCTCACCCCTTTCTTGACCTGCCCCCGCTGAGCGCCGCGCACTTCGCCTCCATCGAGGACCGCGTGGCCCGGCTCCTGGACACCGAGCAGGACGTCGTGATCATGCAGGGCGAGGCGCTGCTTCCCCTGGAGGGCTGCATCCGCGGCGCCGCGCGGCCCGGCACGACCGCGCTGAACGTGATCACGGGGCCGTACGGCCAGACCTTCGGGAACTGGCTGCGCGACTGCGGGGCGCAGGTCGTCGACCTGGCCGTGCCGTTCCACACGGCGGTCACCGCCGCGCAGGTCGAGCAGGCCTTCGCCGAGCACCCGGAGATCGACTTCGTGTCGCTCGTGCACGCCGAGGCCGCGACGGGCAACACCAACCCCGTCGCGGAGATCGGCGCGGTCGTACGCGAGCACGGCGCCCTGTTCATGCTCGACGCCGTCGCCTCCGTGGCCGCCGAGCCGCTGCTTCCGGACGCGTGGGGCGTGGACCTGTGCGTGATCGGCGCGCAGAAGGCGATGGGCGGTCCCGCCGGTGTGTCGGCGGTGTCGGTCAGCGAGCGCGCCTGGCAGCGCATCGCCGCGAACCCGCAGGCCCCGCGCCGCTCGTACCTCTCCCTCCTGGACTGGAAGGAGCGCTGGGTCGACGGCGGCCGCAAGGCGCTCCTGCACGCGCCCGCGCAGCTGGAGATGCTCGCGCTCGAAGCGTGCGTGGAGCGGATCGAGACCGAGGGTCTCGACGCGCTGATGGCGCGGCACGCGACGGCCGCGGCGGCGACGCGGGCGGGCGCGGTCGCCTTGGGCGGCGGCCTCGAACCGTATGTGTACGAGGCCGGGGACGCGGCGCCCGTCGCCACGACGCTGCGTGCGCCGCGGGGCGTGGACGCGGCCGAGCTGGTCGCCAAGTCCCTTGCGGCCGACCCCGTGTTGCCTCTCGTGGCGGGGGGTGGGGCTCTTGCCTCGGAGATGATTCGGGTCAATCACTACGGGCCGGATGCGACGCGGGGTGTCGTCCATGCGTCGCTTGCGGCGCTGGGGGCCGCGATGGCCGAGTTCGGGCTTGCGGTGGATCTGGAGGCGGCTCGCCGCGCGGTGACGTCCGCCTGGGGTTAGGTCTCTCCCCCACCCGCCCGCCCTTACCTGTGGCCGCGGCCCCAGCCCCCGCGTACGGCTGGGGCTGCGCCCCTTTCCCCCCTTTTCGGCGCTCCGCGCCTCGTCCTCAAACGCCGGACGGGCTGAATCTCCTGCCCTCGCGCGCACGCGCCAGGTCCGCGATTCCACGGGGAATTCTTACCTCTTCATGAATTCTTTATGAGCGCAGCTTCCCGTATTCTTCTGCCCGCTTTCCCGGACCCTAAACACTAAGGTTTCGCCAGCACCAAACGCCGTAATTCGGACGCGTCTCGCTCGGGTTACGGGGCTGTGACGCACTCCACATCGTGTCTGATTTGCGAGGAATGAGGGGTGCGAATCGGTAGATAACGCCGAGATTTCGTGCGGGCGCCCGCGCCTGCGCGATAACACATCGGGCGCCGCCGCGTAACCCCTTCCCCCGATGCAATCCCAGAAATTGCTCGGTAAATTCAATCCGCATGACCGCTGCACAAGCCGATCTTCCGACCGACCTGCAAGCGCAATTCCTGGAAATGCCCGAAGGCCTGCGGCTCGACACTCCCGGTGTCGCCGACGGGGCCGCGATCTGGCGGATCGCCCGGGACTCGAAGGTCCTCGACCTCAACTCCTCGTACAGCTATCTGCTGTGGTGTCGCGACTTCGCGGCGACCTCCGCCGTGGCCCGGGACGCCCGGGGCGGGCTCGCCGGATTCGTCACCGGCTACGTCCGGCCCGAGCAGCCGCACACCCTGGTGGTCTGGCAGCTGGCGGTCGACCACGAGCACCGGGGCCGCGGTCTCGCCGGTGCCCTGGTCGACGGGCTCGTCTCGAAGACCGCCGGGCACCGCGAGCTGACCGCCCTGGAGACCACCATCACCCCGGGGAACAGCGCGTCGGAGCGGGTGTTCACCTCGTTCGCACGGCGGCACGGCGCGGCGGTCGCGCGCACCGTCCTGTTCGACGCGGGCGTTTTCCCCGAGGACGACGGCGGCCACGAGCCCGAAGTCCTGTACCGCATCGGGCCGTTGGCGCCGCCACGCGACTGAGCGCGCCCCGCGCGCCGGTGACGCCCCTCCCGTTCCCCCTCGTTCTCCCTCCTCCTCACCTCCCACGCTTTCTTTCATCTCCCAGGAGATCCGCTGTGACCATCACCCAGCCCGACCTGAGCGTCTTCGAGACCCTGGAGTCGGAGGTGCGCAGCTACTGCCGCGGTTGGCCTGCTGTCTTCGACCGCGCGCAGGGCAGCCGCATGTTCGACGAGGACGGTCATGCCTACCTCGACTTCTTCGCCGGTGCCGGTTCGCTGAACTACGGGCACAACAACCCCGTGCTGAAGCGGGCGTTGCTCGACTATCTGGAGCGGGACGGGGTCACGCACGGTCTGGACATGTCGACGACGGCCAAGCGGGCGTTCCTGGAGTCGTTCCAGAACCTGATCCTGCGGCCGCGGGATCTGCCGTACAAGGTGATGTTCCCGGGTCCGACGGGCACCAACGCGGTGGAGTCGGCGCTGAAGCTGGCCCGCAAGGTCAAGGGCCGTGAGTCGATCGTGTCGTTCACCAACGCCTTCCACGGCATGTCGCTCGGTTCCCTGGCGGTGACCGGCAACGCCTTCAAACGTGCGGGCGCCGGGATCCCGCTCGTGCACGGCACGCCCATGCCCTTCGACCACTATCTGGACGGCAAGGTCCCCGACTTCCTGTGGTTCGAGCGGCTCCTGGAGGACCAGGGCTCCGGTCTGAACAAGCCGGCCGCGGTGATCGTGGAGACCGTGCAGGGCGAGGGCGGCATCAATGTCGCGCGCGCCGAGTGGCTGCGGGCGCTCGAAGCCCTGTGCCGCCGTCAGGACATGCTGCTGATCGTCGACGACATCCAGATGGGCTGCGGGCGCACCGGTGCGTTCTTCTCCTTCGAGGAGGCGGGCATCACCCCCGACATCGTCACCGTCTCGAAGTCGATCAGCGGCTACGGCCTGCCCATGGCGCTGACCCTGTTCAAGCCCGAACTCGACGTGTGGGAGCCCGGCGAGCACAACGGCACCTTCCGCGGCAACAACCCCGCCTTCGTCACGGCCGCCGCCGCCCTGGAGACCTACTGGTCCGACGGCCCCGCCATGGAGAAGCAGACCCGCGCCCGCGGCGAACAGGTCGAGCAGGCCCTGGTCGCGATCGTCGACGAGAACCGCGCCGCCATCAAGGAGTACCGCGGCCGCGGCCTGGTCTGGGGCATCGAGTTCCACGACAAGGACCGCGCGAGCGCCGTCGCACGCCGCGCCTTCGACCTCGGCCTGCTCATCGAGACGTCCGGCCCCGAGAGCGAGGTCGTCAAGCTGCTCCCGGCCCTGACGATCACCGCCGACGAGCTCGACGAGGGCCTGCGCACGCTGGCCCGCGCCGTCCGCGAGACGGCCTGACACCCCCGTACGACCTGCTCCTTCACCCCGTACCACCAGCAAGAAAGGCAGCAACTCACCGTGATCGTCCGCTCGTTCAAGGACATCGAAGGAACCGACCGACACGTCAGGGCCGCGTCCGGCACCTGGGAGAGCAAGCGCATCGTGCTCGCCAAGGAGCGCGTCGGCTTCTCGCTGCACGAGACCGTGCTGTACGCGGGCACGGAGACGTCCATGTGGTACGCCAACCACATCGAGGCCGTCGTCTGCACCGAGGGCGAGGCGGAGCTGGCCAACGACGAGACCGGTGAGAGGTTCACCATCACGCCCGGCACCATGTATCTGCTCGACGGGCACGAGAAGCACACCCTGCGGGTCAAGAAGGACTTCCGCTGCCTGTGCGTCTTCAACCCGCCGGTCACCGGCCGGGAGGACCACGACGAGAACGGGGTGTACCCGCTCCTGACGGAGGAGGGCGTCAAGTGACCGCCACGCTCAGCGACCTGTACCCGACCCGGGGCGCCGAGGAGGTGCTGATCGAGCGCAAGGACCCCGTGGTGTGGTCCGCGCCCGGCACCCGGGGTCCCTTCACCGACGAGGACCTTTCGGGGTTCGACCGGGACGGGTTCCTCGCCGTCGACCAGCTGATCACGCCGGACGAGGTCGCGACGTACCACGCCGAGCTCGAACGCCTGGTCAACGACCCGGAGATGCGCGCCGACGAGCGCTCGATCGTGGAGCCGCGCTCCCAGGAGATCCGCTCCATCTTCGAGGTGCACAGGATCAGCGAGCTCTTCGGGCGGCTCGCGGCCGACCCGCGCGTGGTCGGCCGTGCGCGGCAGATCCTCGGCTCGGACGTGTACGTCCATCAGTCCCGGATCAATGTGAAGCCCGGCTTCGGGGCCTCCGGCTTCTACTGGCACTCGGACTTCGAGACCTGGCACGCCGAGGACGGCCTGCCGCGCATGCGCACCGTGTCGGTGTCGATCGCGCTGACGAAGAACCACGACACCAACGGCGGCCTGATGATCATGCCCGGGTCGCACCGGACGTTCCTCGGCTGCGCGGGCGCGACGCCGAAGGACAACTACAAGAAGTCCCTGCAGATGCAGGACGCGGGCACCCCGTCCGACGAGGCGCTGACGCGGCTCGCGTCCGACCACGGCATCCGCCTGTTCACGGGCGAAGCGGGCGCGGCGACGTGGTTCGACTGCAACGCCATGCACGGCTCCGGGGACAACATCACGCCGTATCCGCGCTCGAACGTCTTCCTCGTCTTCAACAGCGTGGAGAACGAGGCGGTGGAGCCGTTCGCGGCGCCGGTGCGGCGGCCCGCGTTCATCGGGGCGCGGGACTTCACGCCCGTGAAG
>NZ_JBHYJH010000162.1:0-20443 GCF_042740445.1 Streptomyces sp. NPDC059003
CCCCCTGGATTCGGGAAGGGGCGGGATTGGGGAGCCCCCGGCAAGGTCGGCCTGGACGTGCAGGGAACCGCGTCGTAGCGTCGAGCCGAGCCGTACCTGACTACCAGCGCTAGTTAAGTCCTCCGGAGGCCCCCATGCCGCTGCCGCCCTTCGACCCCGCCGACCCCCTCGGCATCGACGACCTGCTCACCCCGGAGGACCTCGCGGTGCGCGACACCGTCCGCGCCTGGGCCACCGACCGCGTCCTGCCGCACATCGCCGAGTGGTACGAGAGCGGCGAGCTCCCGGCGATCAGGGAGCTCGCCCGGGAGCTCGGCTCGATCGGGGCGCTCGGCATGTCGCTCACGGGCTACGGCTGCGCGGGCGCGAGCGCCGTCCAGTACGGGCTCGCCTGCCTGGAGCTGGAGGCCGCCGACTCCGGCATCCGCTCCCTCGTCTCCGTACAGGGCTCGCTCGCGATGTACGCGATCTGGAAGTACGGCTCCGAGGAGCAGAAGCAGCGGTGGCTGCCGGGGATGGCCGCGGGCGAGACCATCGGCTGCTTCGGGCTCACCGAGCCCGACCACGGCTCCGACCCCGCCGCCATGCGCACGTACGCGAAGAAGGACGGGACGGACTGGGTCCTGACCGGGCGCAAGATGTGGATCACCAATGGGTCGGTCGCGGGAGTCGCCGTGGTCTGGGCGCAGACCGACGACGGGATCCGCGGCTTCGCCGTACCCACCGACGCCCCGGGCTTCTCCGCGCCGGAGATCAAGCACAAGTGGTCGCTGCGCGCCAGCGTCACCAGCGAGCTCGTCCTGGACGAGGTGCGGCTCCCCGCCGACGCGGTGCTGCCGGGGGTGACCGGCCTCAAGGGCCCGCTCGGCTGTCTCACGCACGCCCGCTACGGCATCGTCTGGGGCGCGATGGGCGCGGCCCGCGCCTGCTTCGACGCGGCCGTCGACTACGCGAAGTCCCGCGAACAGTTCGGCAGGCCCATCGGCGGCTTCCAGCTCACCCAGGCCAAGCTCGCCGACATGGCGGTCGAGCTCCACAAGGGCGTCCTGCTCGCGCACCACCTCGGGCAGCGCATGGACGCGGGACGGCTCAGGCCCGAGCAGGTCAGCTTCGGGAAGCTCAACAACGTACGGGAAGCGATCGAGATCTGCCGCACCTCGCGCACGATCCTCGGCGCCAACGGGATCTCCCTCGAGTACCCGGTGATGCGGCACGCCACGAACCTCGAATCGGTGCTCACCTACGAGGGCACCGTCGAGATGCACCAGTTGGTGCTCGGCAAGGCGCTCACCGGACTCGACGCGTTCCGGTGAGGCCCCGCCTCAGCTCTGGTTGAAGAAGCCGTCGGCCCGGCGCCCCGGACCTTCCCCGCTGACGATCTCCGTGTGGGCGGGGGTCAGCAGGAAGACCCGGTGCGCCACCCGGTCGATCGACCCGCGCAGGCCGAAGACGAGCCCGGCCGCGAAGTCCACGACGCGCTTGGCGTCGCCCGCCTCCATCGACGTCAGGTTCACGATGACGGGCACGCCGTCGCGGAACAGCTCGCCGATGCCGCGGGCGTCGCGGAAGCTGTCCGGCGTGATCGTGCCGATCCGCGCGCCCTTCTCCTCGGCCGCGTCCGACGCCACCTTCACGCGCGGGTCCGTGACCCAGGCCTCGGCGGCCTCGGGGCCATCGGCCCCGTCGTCTTCGTAGCCGTCGTAGTAACGCTCGTCGTTGTTGTCGTCGACGAGGCCAAGCCAGGCACTCGCCTTGCGCACCGATCCCATGGACGCCTCCTCTCGCAGCGGTTTCCCTGAGTTCCGCACCCCTATGGTCGTCCATGATGCGGATGGTGCGCCAAGGGGATAGCCGCCGCGCGGGGGTTTCGTGACGGTACTGGTGCACAGTCGGCGGGCCGACGCACGTGCTGTCGCAAGGGGATTGCCGTGCACGGCTGCTGACAGAGAGTGAAATATGATTCTTCGCGGCGTATGGGTGACGGCTGGTGCGTCCGGGTGATCGGATCGGTCGATACCATGCAGGAGTTCGGTCCCGGGGCATCGTCGTGGTGCTGCTGTGGTGTCGTCGAAAGACCGTCAGCACGCATCGCGCCCACGCTTCTTGACCACGCATCGCACTCATCAGGTGCACGGGGGAGTCGTCTTGTTCGGAATCGTCAGGCCCTGCAGCCATCGCCTAGGCGAGGGGCTCAAGACCCAGTGGATGGCGCATCTGTGCGGGTTGTGTCTCGCGCTGCGCGGTGACCACGGGCAGTTCGCGCGCGTCGTGACCAACTACGACGGGCTCATCATCTCCGTTCTGACGGAGGCTCAGGCCGAGCAGACGACGGGGTGGCGGCGCACCGCGGGGCCCTGCCCGCTGCGCGGTATGCGCACCGCGTCGGTGGCGCAGGGCGAGGGGGCGCGGCTCGCCGCCGCCGTCTCGCTCGTCCTGGCCTCCGCGAAGGTGCGCGACCACGTCGTCGACGGCGACGGCATCCTCGCCCGCAAGCCGGTCGCCGCCGCGGCGCGCCGGGTCGCCGGACGGTGGGACCGGGCGGGCGCCCGCACCGGCGCCGACGTCGGCTTCGACACGGCGGTCCTGCTCGACGCCGTCGAACGGCAGGAGGGCATCGAGGCCTTGGCCGGCCCCGGCACGCCCCTGCTCACCGTCACCGAGCCGACCGAGACCGCGACCGCCGCGGCCTTCGCGCACACCGCGCTCCTCGCGGGCCGGCCCGGCAACGCGGAGCCGCTCGCCGAGGCCGGCCGGCTCTTCGGCAGGCTCGCGCACCTCCTCGACGCCGTGGAGGACCGGCGGGCCGACGCCGAGGCGGGCGCCTGGAACCCGATCACGGCCACCGGCACCACGGCCGCCGAGGCGCGACGGCTCGCCGACGACGCCCTGCACGGCATCCGGCTCGCCCTGAACGAGGTGCGGTTCACCGACGCCAAGCTTGCGCACTTCCTGCTGGTGCACGAGCTCGGCCGCTCGGTGGACCGGGCCTTCGGCACCACCTCGTGCGGGCACGCGCCGCACGAGGTGAGCGGGGCGGCGGGGCACGAGGTGACCGCGTACGACGGATCGGGTTCGGGGTCGGGTTCGGGATCCGGTTCGGGGTACGCCGCGTGGGGGTCCGGGCCCTACGGGGACGGGTCCTCGCACGGGGCCGGTAACCACGGGGGTGACGCGTACGGCGGCGGGGGCTACGGGGGGTCCGGCGGCGGGAATTACGGCGGGGCCGGTGGGTCCGGTGGGTGGGGCGGTGAGCCGTCGAAGCCCCGGCGCGGCTTCTGGGCCGGGTGCGCCGCCGCGATCGGCCTGTTCTGCACCTGCCGGATGTGCTGCGCCAAGGAGTACGAGGGCCCCTGGTCCCGGAAGAAGCGCAAGGGCGCCTGCCGGGACGCGGACTGCTGCGACTGCTGTGACTGCTGCTCGTGCTGCGACTGAGGACACAGCGCCGCTCGGGCCGCGGCGCCGCAAGCCCCCGGGGTGACGTTCCGTCAGTCCGTGATCTCGGGTGGTGAGATCCGGGACTCGGTGATCGCCGACCCCCGCGTGCCCCACTTCTTCAGGATGCGGTCGTACGTCCCGTCCTTGATCAGCTGATTCACCGCCGCCTGGAACGCGGGCGCCAGCTTCGTGCCCTTCTTGAACGCGAAGCCCACGTCCAGGCGGTGGAACTCACCGAGGAACTTCAGGCCCCGCTGCTGCTTCACCGCGTACCGCAGGCCGTTGATGGTCGACATCACCACATCGGCGCGGCCCTGCTGGAGCGCACCCCAGATCGCGCCCTGCTCGGTGTACGTCTTCACGCTGTACGGCTTCTTGCCCGCGTCCTCGCACACGTGCTTGTTGTCCTCGAGGGTCACCTCGAACGTGGTGCCCGCGCCGGTCGCCACGTTCAGGCCGCAGAGCTGACGGAAGTCCGTGACCTTCTTCAGCTTGCTGTCGTCGCGGACGGCGAAGCCCTGGCCGTCGTTGATGTACGTGACGAAGTCGATGGTCTTCCTGCGCTCCTCGGTGACGCCGAAGTTGCCGGTGCCCAGGTCGTACTTGCCGCTGTCGAGGGACGGCAGGATCGCCTCGAAGCTCGCGGTCTCGCGCTTCAGGCGCAGGCCGAGCGCCCTGGCGACGGCGTCGGCGAAGTCGATGTCCTGGCCGACGACGGTTCTGCCGTCCTCCAGATAGGCGGAGCCCGGTGGGGTGCCGCCGACGCTGGTGGCGATTCTGAGGGTGCCGCGCTCACGGACGTCGGGCGGCAGCAGGCCCGCCGCCTTCCCGTTCTTCTTGACCGACGACACCACGTCCGTCGTCGGCAGCTTTGCGCTCCCGCCCGCGGGCGCCGCGCCCGCCGCGTTGTCGGTGGAGTCGCCGGAGCCGCACGCGGTGAGCGCGAGCGCGGCGGCGGTGATCAGGGCGAAGGCGGACAGGGACGTGCGGGACGTGCGCATGGCGTGACGTTCTCCGGTGCTGTGAGGCAGGGGTGAAGGACGGGCGAGGTGAGGCGAGGGGAGGGGTGGCCGCGTACACGGACGTGCGTGAGGGCGGGACAAGGGCGCGCGGGTGCGCGGGAGGAGCGGGGCTGCACGGAAGTGCCGGAGAACGTGAGACGACCGGTCCGGATCGTGGAACGGCTGGGCGCGGATGGGCATCGCGCCCGGCAGCGCGGGGTGGCGGTCGGCTCAGAAGTGCATCAACACGACGCCGACCACACGCGACCGAAGTCGATGTGGGAGCGCTTGACCAGCCACTGCTGCGGATGCATGAGCACAAGTGGAACAGGCATCCGTTTCCGCGTCAACTGCGTTGAGACGTACGGCTCATATTCTGGACGGATGCGTGGGACGGCTCCTGGGTCGGCCTTGACAGCGGGCGCGACGTGCCACGTAGTCTCCATGAGCGGACCCGTGCTGAGGGGCTCGGTCCGTGCGGGCCGGTCGGCCCCCTGTGGCTCGCGTGGTTCACGCGGCGTATGTGAAGGCACCGTTCGCACCATCGGAGCCCTCGCATGTCATCCGACGCCCTCGCCAAGGTGGCCGTCCGCCGCCCCGACCCGCCCGGGGACGACCCCGCCGAACCCCGCATCGTGCCCCGGCGCCACCTCGGCCAGTGGACGGCCGCCGCCGTCGTCCTCGTGGCCCTCGCCCTCGCCGCGAACTCCGTGGCCCGCAACGAGGCCTTCCAGTGGGGCGTCGTCGGCGACTACTTCACCACCGCGTCCGTGCTGCGCGGCCTGTGGCTCACGCTGTGGCTGACCGGCGCCGTGATGGCGCTCGGCTTCGCGCTCGGCACCCTGCTCGCGCTCGGCAGACTCTCCGCCAACCCCGTGCTGCGCTCGGTCAGTTGGGGCTACGTCTGGTTCTTCCGGTCGATGCCGATCCTGGTGCAGCTGCTCTTCTGGTTCAACATCGGCGCGCTGTACCCGACGCTGTTCGGCGTCAAGACCGTCGACCTGCTCGGGCCCGTCACCATCGCCGTCGTCGGGCTCACGCTGCACGAGGCCGCGTACGCCGCCGAAGTCGTGCGCGGCGGCATCCTCTCCGTCGACCGCGGGCAGGTCGAGGCCGCGCAGTCGCTCGGGCTCGGCCGGTGGCGCCGCTTGTGGCGGATCGTGCTCCCGCAGGCCATGCGCTCGATCGTGCCTCCGGCCGGGAACATGCTCATCGGCACGCTCAAGGGCACCTCGATCGTCAGCGTCATCGCCGTACAGGACCTGCTGTACTCCGTGCAGTTGGTGTACCACCGCACCTACCAGGTCATCCCGCTGCTCCTCGTCGCCACCCTCTGGTACGTCGTCGTCACGTCCGTGCTCAGCGTCGGCCAGTACTACGTGGAGAAGCACTACGCGCGCGGCTCGGAGCGGGCCCGATGAGCACCCCGTCGGCGGTGGCGCCCTCCCTGGTCATCGTCGGGGCGGGCCCGCGCGCCACCGGACTCCTCGAACGCGTCGCCGCCAACGCCCCGTCCCTGTACGCGGACGCCCGGCTCGACATCCACCTGGTCGACCCCTACCCGCCGGGGCCCGGGCGGATCTGGCGCGAGGAGCAGTCGCCGCTGCTCTGGATGAACTCGCACGCCCAGGACGTCACGATGTTCACCGACGACACGGTGGAGGTGGCGGGCCCCGTCCTGCCGGGGCCCGCGCTGCACGAGTGGGCCGGCGTCGAGGGCCGGCGGTTCGCCGGACGGCAGACCCAGGGCGCGTATCTGCGCTGGGTGTACGAGAAGGCCGTGGCCGACCTGCCGCCCGGCATCGCCGTCCACCACCACGCGCGGCGCGCCCTGCGCCTGACCGGGCCGCGGGCGGGCCGCCAGCAGGTGTGGCTTGAGGGCCGCGCCCGCCCGCTCCTCGGCGACCTCGTGATCCTCGCCCAGGGCCATCTGGACGCCGAACTCGACGACGAACAACGGCACTTGGCCCGCTACGCGCGGCGCCACGGACTCGTCCACCTGCCGCCCGACTTCACCGCCGACAGCGACCTCGGCGCGCTCGAAGGAGGCGCCCCCGTCCTCGTACGCGGCTTCGGGCTCGCCTTCGTCGACCTGATGGTGCTCCTGACGGAAGGGCGGGGCGGGCGCCACGACGGCGACACCTATGTGCCGTCGGGGCGCGAGCCGGTCCTGTACGTCGGATCGCGGCGCGGCGTGCCGTACCACTCCAAGATCGGCTACACCTGGGACGACGGGGAACGGCCGCCGCTGCCGCGCTACTTGGGGCCCGCGCAGATCGACGAGCTGCTCGCCAGGCCGGGAGGGTTCGACTTCGGGCGCGACGTGTGGCCGCTCGTCGAGAAGGAGCTGGGCTTCGCCCACTACCACCGCCTGTTCGGCGCCCACCCCGACCGCACCACCACCGCCTGGGCGGACTTCGACGAGAAGTACGCGGCCTGCCCGCCCGGCAGCCCCGAGCTCGCCGCCCTGGTCAGCTCCGCCGTGCCCGACCCCGCCGACCGCCTCGACCTCACCGCGCTCGACCACCCCCTGGACGGCGTCCGCCACACCTCGTACGAAGGCCTCCAGGACGGTCTGCGCGCCTATGTCACCGCCGACCTCGCCCGCCGCCACGACCCCGCGCACAGCCCCGACCTCGCCGTGTTCCTCGGCCTGCTCTCCGTCTACGGCCAGCTGGTGCGGCTCGGCGACATCGGGCCCTGGTGGCACGGGTACTTCAGCTACCTCGCGTCCGGCCCTCCGGGGCCGCGCCTGCGGCAGCTGCTCGCGCTCTCGCGGGCCGGAGTCGTGCGGTTCCTCGGCGCCGACATGCGCGTCGAGGCGCGCGACGGGGTGTTCCGGGCGACGAGCGCCACCGTGCCGGGCCGGCACGTCGAGGCCCGCGCGCTCGTCGAGGCCCGGCTCCCGCAGCCCACGCTGGCCCGCACCCGCGACCCGCTCCTGCGCGCCCTGCACGACGAGGGCGTCGCCGAGACCCCCGACGGCCTGCTCGCCGTCGACCCCTCCGACGGCCGCGTCCGGGACCGCGCGGGCAGCCCGCACCCGCGGCGGTTCGCGCTCGGCCCGGGCACCGACGCGCGCGGCGCCGGGGCCTTCACCCGGCCGCGCACCAACAGCCCGTCCTTCCGGCAGAACGACGCCACCGCGCGCGCCGTCCTCACCTTCCTGAAAGGGGCACAGCGATGACCGCAACGCCCTCCGGCGGCGGCACCCTGCACCTGGCCGCCGCCATCGACAAGCCCGGCGCCCACGACGCCGCGCCCTACCGGGAGCTCGCGCTGCTCGCCGAGCGCGGTGCCCTCGACTTCGTGACGCTCGGCGACTCCTTCGCGCGGCACGGGCTCGACGCGCTCGCCGTGCTCTCCCGGATCGCGCCCGCCACCGGCCGCATCGGCCTCGTGCCGACGGTGACCACCACGCACACCGAGCCCTTCCACGTCCAGGCCGCCGTGGCCACGCTCGACTGGGTCAGCCACGGCCGCGCGGGCTGGACGGTCGACGTGTCGACGACCGCGGCCGAGGCGAAGCTGTTCGGGCGGCGCAGGGCGGCGTCGCGCGACGCGCTGTGGCGCGAGGCGGGCGAGGTGACCGATGTCGCTCGGCGCCTGTGGGACAGCTGGGAGGACGACGCCGAGATCCGGGACGTGCCGACCGGGCGCTTCATCGACCGGGACAAGCTGCACTACGTCGACTTTCAGGGCACGGACTTCTCCGTGCGCGGCCCTTCGATCGTGCCGCGCCCGCCGCAGGGCCACCCGGTGGTCGTGGTCGACGCCACCGCGGAGCACTCCCGCGACACGGCCGTCCGGCACGCGGACGTGGCCCTGGTGCGGGCGGCGAGCCCCGCACAGGCGGGCGCCGCACGGGCCGAGCTGCACCGGCGCGCCGCCGGTGCCGGCCGCGACCCGGGCGAGCTGCGGGTGCTCGCCGCGCTCGTCGTCGACCTCGGCGGCGGCGAGTGCGCGGCGCAGCCGGGACACGGCGGCGGCCCGCTGCCCACCGCCGACGGGCCGCTGTACCGCGGCGGCCCCGTCGACCTCGCCGAACTCATCGCCGCCTGGCACGCGTCGGGTGCCGTCGACGGCTTCCACCTCACGCCCGTCGAGCCGCGCCGCGACCTTGAGCGCCTGGTCAACGGCACCGTCTCGCTGCTCCAGCACCGCGGCCTCTTCCGCACCTTCTACCCGGGCACCACGCTCCGGGAGCACCTGGGCCTCGCCCGGCCCGCCAACCGCTACGCCGACGCGACTGCGGGAGACCCGTCATGACCCAGCGCACGCACCGCACGCCCCCCACGCACCGTACGCACCGTACGCAGCCTTCACGGGGGAAGAAGCAGATCCACCTCGCCGCCCACTTCCCGGGCGTCAACAACACCACCGTGTGGGCCGACCCCCGCTCGCACTCGCAGATCGAGTTCTCGTCCTTCGAGCATCTGGCCCGCACCGCCGAGCGCGGCCTGTTCGACTTCTTCTTCCTCGCCGAGGGGCTCAGGCTGCGTGAGCACAAGGGCCGCATCCACGACCTGGACGTCGTCGGCAGGCCCGAGTCGCTCACCGTCCTGAGCGCGCTCGCCGCCGTCACCGAACGGCTCGGCCTCGCCGCCACCGTCAACGCGACCTTCAACGAACCCTACGAACTCGCCCGCAGGCTCGCCTCCCTCGACCACCTCAGCGGCGGCCGCGCCGCCTGGAACGTCGTCACGTCGTCGGACGCCTTCACCGGCGAGAACTTCCGGCGCGGCGGCTATCTGGACCGCGCCGACCGGTACACCCGCGCCGCCGAGTTCGTCGCCACCGCGCGGGAGCTGTGGGACTCCTGGACGCCCGGCGGCCCCGACGGCTCGCCCGGGGAGCCGCGGCCGTTCGCCCACCAGGGGCAGCACTTCGACATCGCGGGGGAGTTCGGCGTGCCGCGCTCGCCGCAGGGGCACCCGGTGGTGATCCAGGCGGGCGACTCGTCCGACGGCCGGGAGTTCGCCGCGTCCGCCGCCGACGTCATCTTCACGCGGCACGGCACCCTGGAGGCGGGCCGGGAGTTCTACGCGGACGTCAAGGGCCGGCTCGCGGCGTACGGGCGCGCGCCGGACGACCTCAAGATCATGCCGGGCGTGACCCTCGTGCTCGGCGACACCGCGGCCGAGGCCCAGGAGCGCGCCATCGAGATCCGCCGCCAGCAGGTCTCCCCGCAGAACGCCATCCTCGCCCTGGAGCAGGTGTGGGGCGTCGACCTGTCCGCGTACGACCCGGACGGGCCGCTGCCCGACATCGACCCGGACCCGGAGTCGACGCTCGTCCAGGGCCGCGTGAAGGTCGGCGACCCGTTCGCCGTGGCGGAGAAGTGGCGTGCCCTCTCCCGCGCCAAGGGCCTGTCCCTCCACCAGACCGTCATCGAGACGACCGGGCGGCAGTCGTTCATCGGCACGCCCGCCGCCGTCGCCGAGCAGCTCGACGCGTTCGTCCAGGCGGACGCGGCCGACGGCTTCATCCTGATCCCGCACCTGACGCCGGGCGGGCTCGACGAGTTCGTCGAACGGGTGGTGCCGCTGCTCCAGGAGCGCGGCGCGTTCCGCACGGAATACGAGGGCGCGACGCTGCGCTCACATCTCGGGCTGCCCGAGCCCGTAGCGAAGGGTTGATCAACATGAGCACGACGGAAGGCACCGGGGGCCCGGACGCCGAGGCCCGCGAGCAGGCGGCGCACGACTGGAAGCAGTGGCACGAACAGCGCACGGCGACCGTCTCCGCGCCCTACGGCCCGCTGTCCCTCACCGGTACGCACTGGCTCGCCGACCACCCGGACGGCACGCTCCCCGGCCTGCCGGGCCACTGGGCGGAGGACGGCGACGCCCTCGTCCTGACCGCGGCCGCGGCGGACGGCCTCACCCTCGACGGGCAGCCCCTGACCGGCGAGGCCCGCCTCACCGCCGACCCGGGCCCGGTCACCGCGGCCCGGCTCGCGCTCGGCGAGCGGCGCCTGGTCGTGCTGCGCCGCGAAGGCCTGTGGGCGGTGCGCGACTTCGACCCGGACGCGCCGGCGCGCCGCGCGTTCCGGGGCATCGAGGCCACCGCGTACGACCCGGACTTCGCGGTCGAGGGCCGCTTCACCCCGTACGCGCAGGACCGCACCGTCCAGGTCGCCAACGCCGACGGCGTGGCGCGCGGGCTCGGGCTCGGTGGTGAACTCGCCTTCCGGCTCGGCGGGCAGGACCACACCCTCCAGGTGACCGTCGAGGGCGACGGCTCGCTGTGGGCCGTCTTCGCCGACGCGACCAGCGGCACCTCCAGCTACCGCTTCCGCTTTCTGCGGCCCGCCGCGCCCGACGCCGAAGGACGCACGACGGTCGACCTCAACCGCGCCCTGCTGCCGCCTTGCGCGTTCGCCGACCACTTCATCTGCCCCTTCCCGCCGCCCGGCAACACCCTCACCGCCGAGATCGCCGCGGGCGAACGGAACCTTCTCGGCCGCTGACACGTCGGACGGGTGCCGATGATCCAGGAGCCCCGGTGGCGTACGACAGGTACGGAGCCCACCGGGGCTGCTGGGTGTGCGGTGGTATCCGGCCAAGTTGGCGGGCGGCGGCCCCTTGTGCGGTGCGACGGCGGCCCCCAATACTCCCGTGCAGCGCTTGTCAGGGGCACGGCGTAACCGGAATGCGTCCCGCCCTTTGGCTGCGCCTCACGGGCCCCATCCCACAGGGCCCCCTGACTTCCCCTCGGGAGGAACCAGCAGTGAGGATCAAGCGCACCACCCCCCGCAGCGGTATATCGAGACACTCCCGCACCCTCGCCGTCGCGGCCGGGCTCGTGGCCGCCGCCGCGCTCGCCGTGCCCGCCGCCAACGCGGACGAGGCGTCGTCGCGGACGTACAGCGCCGCCGACCTGACGGCGGCGAGCGACGCCGTGCTCGCCGCGGACGTGGCAGGCACCGCCTGGGGCGTCGACGCGAAGACCAAGCAGGTCGTCGTCACCGCCGACAGCACGGTCTCCAAGGCCGAGATCGCCGAGCTGAAGCAGGCGGCGGGCGGCAACGCGGGCGCCCTGAAGATCGAGCGCACGGCCGGGAAGTTCCAGAAGTACATCTCCGGCGGCGACGCCACGTACGCCGACAGCTGGCGCTGCTCGCTCGGCTTCAACGTCCGCAACGGCAGCACCTACTACTTCCTCACCGCCGGGCACTGCACCGACGGCGCGGGCACGTGGTGGGCCAACTCGTCGAAGACGACCGTGCTCGGTACGACGTCGGGCTCCAGCTTCCCCGGCAACGACTACGGCATCGTCCGGTACACGAACAGCTCCATCACCAAGTCCGGGACCGTCGGCAGCCAGGACATCACGCGCGCCGCCGACCCGACCGTCGGCCAGAACGTGACGCGCCGCGGCTCCACCACCGGCACGCACTCCGGCCGCGTGACCGCCCTGAACCAGACCGTCAACTACGGCGGCGGTGACGTCGTGAGCGGCCTGATCCGGACCACCGTCTGCGCCGAGCCCGGCGACAGCGGCGGCCCGCTCTACGCCGGCACCACGGCGCTCGGCCTGACCTCCGGCGGCAGCGGCAACTGCTCGTCCGGCGGCACGACGTTCTTCCAGCCGGTCACCGAGGCGCTGCGCGCGTACAACGTCAGCGTGTACTGATCGCTCGTCAGCTCCCACTGACCCGCGCACGGCCAGCAGCCACGAGCCCCCGCCCCACTCACGGGCGGGGGCTCGCCCTTGGGTGGAGCGCGCGTTACCTTCGTACTGCATGCCCTATTCGCCCCATGCTGACCTTGGGGGGCCGTCGTGGTCGAGGAGCTGGTGACGGCGGGTGCGGTCGTCGCGTCTGCCGGAGTGGTGTGTCTGTTGGCGGCGGCACGCGTCGTCAAGCAGTACGAACGGGGCGTGGTGCTGCGCCTCGGGCGGTTGCAGCGGGCGGTGCGCGGGCCGGGGTTCACGATGATCGTGCCGTTCGTGGACCGGATGCGCAGAGTCAACATGCAGATCGTGACGATGCCCGTGCCCGCGCAGGACGGGATCACCCGGGACAACGTCACGGTGCGGGTCGACGCCGTCATCTACTTCAAGGTGGTGGACGCGGCGGAGGCCGTCGTGCAGGTGGAGGACTACCGCTTCGCGGTCTCGCAGATGGCGCAGACCTCGCTGCGGTCCATCATCGGCAAGAGCGACCTGGACGACCTGCTCTCGAATCGCGAGAAGCTCAACCAGGGCCTGGAGCTGATGATCGACAGCCCCGCCATCGGCTGGGGCGTGCAGATCGACCGCGTCGAGATCAAGGACGTATCGCTGCCGGAGACGATGAAGCGCTCCATGGCGCGCCAGGCCGAGGCCGACCGCGAGCGCCGCGCCCGGGTCATCAACGCCGACGCCGAACTCCAGGCCTCCAAGAAGCTCTCGGAGGCGGCCAAGGAGATGTCCGAACAGCCCGCCGCCCTCCAACTGCGCCTGCTGCAGACCGTCGTGGCCGTCGCCGCCGAGAAGAACTCCACCCTCGTCCTGCCCTTCCCCGTCGAACTCCTCCGCTTCCTGGAGCGGGCGCAGGCGGGGCCGTCACCCGCCGAGCCGACCGCACTGCCGGAAAGTCTGTCGGAGAACCGGCCGGAAGGCTTGCCGGAAAGCGGAGTTGGGCGTTCAGAAATCGGCGGAGCCGAGGCTTCCGACACCCCGGAAACGTAGGGATCAGGACAGGACTAGTCCTCACCCGCTGCCCATCACCCCCTCGCACGCGGTGTTTGCAACGGGGACGGGCTCGGGGACGACGTGGTGTGATCGCCCTCTGTGAACGGGCCGGGAGCGCCCGGCCGTTGTCGGGCGCGCGTCCCGAAGTAGACCTTGTGTGCGGCCTGTGGGCCTGGGAATAGTGGGCCGCGTCCTATTGGCATGGACGCGGCTTTCCCAGCGTGGCACCTCCATGCGCATCCATCGATCGACCGGCCGGGGTCCCCACACCCCACCGGATCGAACCCCCCACAGGAGGACGTGAGTTGACGCACCGACGCATACCCAGACGACGTGCTGCCCTGGCCGGCGCGGGTGTGGCGGCGCTCATCGCCGCCGGAATCACCTTGCAGACTGCGAACGCCGACGAGGGTGACTCGACGCCCACGCCGGACACCCTCTCGGTCGCGCAGGCCGGAAAGCTCGCCTCCTCGCTCGACAAGGAGCTCGGCGCGGACGGCGCGGGCACCTACTACGACGCGAAGGCCAAGCAGCTCGTCGTGAACGTGCTCGACGTCAGCGCCGCGAAGACGGTCGAGTCGGCGGGCGGCAAAGCGAGGGTCGTCGAGAACTCCCTCGCGGAGCTGAAGAGCGCCCGCGCCGCGCTCACCGACAAGGCGTCGATCCCCGGCACCTCCTGGGCCACCGACCCGGCCACCAACAAGGTCGTGGTGACCGCGGACCGCACCGTCAAGGGCGCGGACCTCGCGAAGCTCGACAAGGTCGTGAAGGGGCTCGGCGGCAAGGTCGAACTCCAGCGCTCCAAGGGGGAGTTCAAGCCCCTCATCGCGGGCGGCGACGCCATCTGGGGCCAGGGCAGCCGCTGCTCCCTCGGCTTCAACGTGGTCAAGGACGGCGCCCCGCACTTCCTGACGGCGGGCCACTGCACGGAGGCCGTCTCCAACTGGTCCGACAAGCAGGGCGGCCAGCCCATCGGCGAGAACGCGGGCTCCAGCTTCCCCGACAACGACTACGGCATCGTCAAGTACTCCGGCGACACCGCCCACCCGAGCGAGGTGAACCTCTACAACGGCAGCACGCAGAAGATCACCAAGGCGGGCGAGGCCACCGTCGGCCAGCAGGTGCAGCGCAGCGGTTCCACCACGCAGGTGCACGACGGCAAGGTCACGGGCCTGGACGCCACCGTGAACTACGGCAACGGCGACGTCGTGAACGGGCTCATCCAGACCGACGTGTGCGCCGAGCCCGGTGACAGCGGCGGCGCGCTCTTCGCGGGCGACACGGCGCTCGGCCTGACCTCCGGCGGCAGCGGTGACTGCTCCTCCGGCGGCGAGACCTTCTTCCAGCCGGTGCCGGAGGCCCTGCAGGCCTTCGGTGCGGAAATCGGCTGACGCTTGGTTCGACGCTCCGCGGGCCCCGGAAACCTCTCGGTTTCCGGGGCCCTTCGCTATTCCTTCATTCCCTTCGGAGGGTTTTTCGGAAGCAGGTTGAATAATTCGGCTTCCCTGAATTTCCATAGGGTGACGCGCGTAGATTGATGTGTGATGCGCAGGTTGATCGGGCGGGTGACCTTGAGAAGCAAGGCTGTGCGCCGCCATGACCTTGCATGTGGCGCACATCTCAATGTGGGTGACATGCCCGTGTTTGCCCGTTTATGAGGGCCTTGAATGTTGCGCGGTTGTAAATCCCCGCAGCATTCCTGAAATGCTTTCCGTGGAGGATTTGCAAAGGCGCCGTACCGCTGGCTCTAATGTTCCGCATGCAAGGTGCTTTCCGCCGGGACCGACTCGGCATGGCCGCGCTGTGCGTGGTCGTCTTCTTCGTGCTGCTCGCCCTCGCCGCGCCGCTCGTCGCCGCGCTCTACGGCAAGAACCCGACCGAGCACTACGGCCAGAACGAGCCGGGGCTGCTCAGCCCCGAGGGCCTGCCGGTGCTGCCCAACGGCGGCATGTCCGGCGACTTCTGGTTCGGCCTCGAGCCCGGCCTCGGGCGCGATGTGTTCACCCAGCTCCTGTACGGCATCCGCACCTCGCTGCTCGTCGCCGGGGCGTCCGTCGCCCTCATCGCCGTACTCGGTGTCGTCCTCGGCGTGACCGTCGGCTACCTCAGCGGCCTCGCCGACCGGGTCTTCACGTTCGTCTGCAACGTGCTGCTCGCCTTCCCCACGCTGCTGCTCTTCCTCGCCCTGAGCCCCATCGTGCAGACCCGCTTCGTGGGGCCCGGCGAGAGCGAGCCCGCCTGGATGCAGTTCACCGTCCTCGTCCTGATCTTCGCGGCGTTCGGCTGGGTGCCCCTCGCGATGATGCTGCGCACCACCGTCCGCTCCCTGCGCGAGCGGGAGTTCGTCGAGGCCGCGCGGGCCGTGGGCGCGTCCCGCCGCCACATCGTGCTGCGCGAACTGCTCCCCAACGTCTGGGCGCCCGTCCTCGTGCACATCACGATCGCCCTGCCCGGCGTCGTCACCGCCGAGGCCGCCCTGTCCTTCCTCGGCGTGGGCATCAGCGAGCCCATCCCCGACTGGGGCCGGATGATCGCCCGCGGCTCCGAGGTCTTCTACGACGACCCGACCTACATGGCCTTCCCCGGCGTGACGATCCTGCTCTTCGTCCTCGCCTTCAACCTGCTCGGCGACTGTGTGCGGGACGCGCTCGACCCCCGTACCCGCCGCTGACGCGCCCTCGGCGCCACCTCTCGTACCGCTTCTTCCGCGACCTCGCGCACCACCTCGCGCGCGGCCTTCACCCCGTCCCACCCGTAACGGAGTTCACCATGCCCAGGATCACCTCACGCGCCGTGGCCGTGCCCGTCGCCGCCGCATCCGCCCTGCTCGTGCTGTGCTCCTGCTCGGCCGGCGCGGGCTCCAAGGGCGACGGGGCCGCGCCCAAGGAGGAGGCCGACCTGGTCGCCGGGGTCGGCAGCGCCAAGGACAGCGCGGGCCCGGCCCCCGCGGTCGAGGGCGCCCGCGAGGGCGGCACCATCCGCGTCGCCAACCTGCGCGACTACGGCCACCTCGACCCGCAGAAGATCTACGCGGGCGAGACCTACAACACCTCCCTGCTGTGGGGCCGCCAGCTCACCCAGTACCAGGTCGTCGACGGCAAGCCGAAGCTGGTCGGCGACCTCGCCACCGACATCGGCAAGGCCTCCGACGGCGGCCGGACGTGGACGTACAAGCTCAAGGACGGCATCGCCTGGGAGGACGGCAAGCCGATCACCTCGAAGCACGTCAAGTACGGCATCGAGCGCACCTTCGCGCCCGGCTTCGAGGTCGGCCCGCCCTACTGGCCGCAGTGGCTCACCGGCAAGCCCGACCTCGCCCAGGCCCGCAAGGTCTACGGCGGCCCCAAGAAGGACGGCGACTTCGACCGCATCGAGACGCCCGACGCGAAGACCATCGTCTTCCGCTTCCACAAGCCGCAGTCCGACGTGCCGTTCATGGCCGCCCAGTCCTCCTCGTCGCCGGTCCGCCCCGACAAGGACACCGGCACCCGCTACGACCTCAAGCCCTTCGCGACCGGCCCCTACCGGATCGTCGAGCACCGGCAGAACCAGTCGCTGACCCTGGAGAAGAACCCGCACTGGAAGGCGGACACCGACCCGATCCGCCACCAGTACGCCGACAAGTTCGAGTTCACCTTCGAGAAGAAGGAGCTCAACACCGCCCAGGAGATCCTCAACGGGCGCGGTGGCGGCGCCGCCACCGTCACCACCAAGAACGAGTTCCCGCCCGAGCTGATCGGCGAGGCGAACCGCGACCCGAAGAAGAAGGCCCTGATCGTCGACGGGCGGCGCGGCGCGTTCTCCTCCCACCTGGTGATCAGGAACGACCGGGTCGCCGACCTGGAGGTCCGCAAGGCCATCCACTACCTCTTCCCGCGCCGGCAGGCCCGCCAGGCGCTCGGCGGCCCGCGCGTCGGCGACATCGCCACCACCTACTCCTCGCCCGCGATCGTCGGCTGGCAGAAGTACGACACCAACCCGGTGGCGCCGACCGGTGACATCAAGAAGGCCAAGGAGCACCTGGCCAAGGCCGAGAAGCCGGTCAAGCGCCTCAGCTACGCCTACGAGGCCACCGCCGTCAACGACCGCATGGCCCAGGTCCTCGTCGACGCCTTCGCCAAGGCCGGCATCGAGCTCGTCACCAAGCCGCTGCCGCTGCCCGCGTACACCAACGAGGTGCTGCGCGGCGCCGACCCGAAGTACGACCTGTGGCTGTCCACTTCGTCCGTGGACTGGCCGACCCCGGCCACCGGCGTCCCGTACCGCTTCGACAGCCGCCGCGACACCCTCGACAACGACCCGCGCTACCAGAACCCGGCCGTCGACAAGGAGCTCGACCGCATCGCCAAGACCGGCGACGCGACGAAGAAGGCCAAGGAGCTCATCGCCCTCGAGAAGAACACGATCATGAAGGACGTGCCGCTCGTGCCGTTCCTGCACCAGCGCGTCCAGCAGGTGCGCGGCGCCGATGTCGGCGGCGCCTTCATCCACCCGATCTACGGCACCATCAGCCCCGCCTGGCTGTACCTGAAGAAGTCCTGACCCATGCTCGCCTACGTCATCCGACGGGCGCTGCAGGCGGTCCTGGTGCTCCTCGCGATCTCCGCGACCGCCTTCGCGCTGTTCTACGCCGCGCCGTCCGACCCGGCCGTGATCGCCTGCGGCCCCAAGTGCGACGCCACCCAGATCGCCGCCGTGCGCGACAGCATGGGCCTGGACGAGCCGGTCCTCGCGCAGTACGCCGACTACGTGCGCGGCCTGTTCGCGGGCCGCACCATCGCGGACGTCGACGGCACCCCGATCGCCTGCGACGCGCCCTGCCTCGGCTACTCCTACGCGCTGCACGAGCCGGTGCGCGCCGCGATCACCAGCCGGTTCCCGGTCACCCTGTCGCTCGCGGGCGGCGCGCTCGCGGTCATCCTCGTCGCGGGCGTCGGCGCGGGCTTCGTGTCCGCGCTGCGCCGCGGGCGCCCCGCCGACCGGCTCCTGTCCGGCTTCACCCTGGTCGGGGCCAGCGTGCAGATCTACTTCCTCGGCTACGCGCTCCAGTACCTGCTCGTGTACCAGACCGGCTGGTTCGCGCTGCCCGGCTACACCGCGCCGGGCGAGGACCCCGGCGCCTGGTTCGCCGGGATGCTGCTTCCCTGGCTGGTGCTCGGCTTCGTCAACGCCGCCGTGTTCGCCCGGCTCTCCCGCGCCCAGATGCTGGAGGTCATGCACGAGGGGTACGTGCGCACCGCGCGCGGCAAGGGCCTCAGCCCGCTGCGCGCCCATCTGAAGTACACCTCGCGCGGTGCCGCGGCGCCGCTGGTGCAGCTCCTCGGCCTGGAGGTGGGCGCGCTGCTCGGCGGCGCGTTCATCACCGAGACCGTGTTCGGGCTCAGCGGCGTCGGCAAGCTCGCCGTGGACGCGGTGGTCCAGAACGACCTGCCGACCGTCGTCGGCACCGTGCTGCTCGCCGCCTTCTTCGTCGTGGTGTTCGTCGCCGACCTCGTGGTCGCGTGGCTCGATCCGAGGGTGAGGCTCGCATGACCGCTCCTGATCCGACAGCCGCCGCTGATCCGGCAGCCGCTGTCGCTCCGGTGGCTCCCGCTCTGCGCGTACGCGACCTGAGTGTGACCTTCACCGGGCCGCGCGGCGCCGTCACCGCCGCCGAGGGCGTCACCTTCGACCTGGCGCGCGGCGAAGTGCTCGGCCTGGTGGGGGAGTCAGGCTCGGGCAAGTCCACCGTGGGCCTGGCCGCGATGGGCCTGCACGACCCGGCGCGGACCCGCGTCACCGGCAGCGTCCAGGTCGGCGGCACGCAGGTCGTCGGCGCGTCCGAGGCGGAGCTGCGCGCGCTGCGCGGCTCCCGGGTGGCGATGGTGTTCCAGGACGCCCTCGCCGCCCTGTCCCCCTTCCACTCGGTGGGTGCGCAGCTCGCCGAGGCCTACCGCATCCACCACCGGGGCGCGTCCCGCGGGGAGGCCCGCGACCGGGCCGCCGACATCCTGGAGCGGGTCGGCATCACCGCCGCCCGCGCCCGGGACTACCCGCACCAGTTCTCCGGCGGCATGCGCCAGCGCGTGATGATCGCGATGGCGCTGATCAACAGCCCGGACGTGCTGATCGCGGACGAGCCCACGACCGCGCTCGACGCCCGCGTCCAGCGCCAGGTCCTCGACCTGCTCGACGAGCTGCGGCAGGAGCACGGCACCGCCGTCGTCCTGGTCACCCACGACGTGGGCGTGGTCGGACACACCACCGACCGCGTCCTCGTCATGCGCGACAGCCGGCAGCTGGAGCTGGGGCCGACCGGGCGGGTCCTCACCGCCCCCGAACACCCCTACACCCGCGCCCTGATCGGCGCGGCCCCCACCCTCACCACCGTCCCCGGCACCCGCCTGCCCACGGTCGACGAACCCGACCCCAAGCCGCGCACCGCCGCCCGGGCCCTGGTCGCACCCCCCGAGCGCCCCCTCGCCGAAGTCACCGACCTGCGCGTGGAGTTCGGGGGCGGCCGCACCCTGCTCGGGCGGCGCCGCGAGCCCGCCCGCGCGGTACGCGGCATCAGCCTCGCCGTGCGCGAGGGCGAGACCCTCGGCCTCGTCGGCGAGTCCGGGTCGGGGAAGTCCACCACGGCCCGGGTGCTCGCCGGGCTCCAGCGGCCGACCGCGGGCGAGGTCCGCTTCGCCGGCCGCGACATCTCCGGCGCCGCCGGGTCCGCGGCGCTGCGCCGGGAGCTCAGCCGCGAGGTGCAGCTGGTCTTCCAGGACCCGTACGCCTCGCTGAACCCGCGGCGCACCGTCCAGGAGATCGTCACCACACCGCTGCGCGTCCACACCCGGGCGAGCTCCGCCGAGCGCCGCGAGCGCGCGGCCGAACTCCTCGAACAGGTCGGCCTGTCCGCCGACCACCTGGACCGCTACCCGCACGAGTTCTCCGGCGGCCAGCGCCAGCGCGGCATCGCCCGTGCCCTGGCCCTGCGCCCGCGCCTGATCATCGCCGACGAGCCGGTGTCCGCGCTCGACGTCTCCGTACAGGCGCAGGTCCTCAACCTCCTGATGGACCTGCGCGACGAGCTCGGGCTCTCGCTGCTCTTCGTCTCGCACGACCTGGCCGTCGTACGGCACTTCTGCGACCGGGTCGCGGTGATGCGCCACGGCGAGATCGTCGAGACCGGGACCCGCGAGGAGATCTTCGACCGGCCGGGCGCCGCGTACACGCGCGACCTGCTCGCCGCCGTGGTCTGACCGGACCTTCCCGGTCCACCGCCCCGTGGAGGGGGCGGGGCGGCGGACCGGGTTCCCCAACGGCGGTGCCCCGCCCACCTGCACCAGGTGGGCGGG
>NZ_JBHYJH010000163.1:0-20244 GCF_042740445.1 Streptomyces sp. NPDC059003
CGCCTAACTCGCCCACCCAAACCGGGTGATGGTGGGCTCGGTCCGGCGCTCGGCCTCCGCACCCCCCGCCGCGCGCACCAACGCGGGGGGGCGCGCGGCGGTCGCCACCCTCATGTCCCCTCAGACCGTCGCCGAGCTCGCGGCGGAGACCGAGGCCGCCGACAACCGCCGCGCCGTGGTGACGTCGGCGCTGCTCGTGCGCAAGACGGTCCGCGTCGTCAGCGCCGTCGTCGGCCGCTTCCGGACGCACACCGACCACGGCCTGTACCCGACCGTCGTCGAGGAACTGCTCAGGGAGTTCTACCTCGCCAACGTGGGCGCGGCCGTCTGGGACGCGATGAAGCGGCAGACCGCCGACACCTTCGCCCCCGACGCCTCCGCCGCACCCGACACCGCCGCCGCCCCTGCCTCCTCCGCCGCCTCCGGCGAGATCCGCGCCGGGCGCTACTTCCTCGACCGCTTCGGCCAGTTGCTCGCCACCGGCGCACGGCCCAAGGTCACCCTGGTCGGCCACAGTGCCGGCGCCGTCTTCATCGGCCACCTCCTGAACGACCTCGCCCGCAGGCGCGCCGACGCCGACGACCCGCTGCCCGGCGACTTCCGCGTCCGCGACGTGGTCCTGCTCGCGCCCGCGTGCACGGTCGGCCACCTCGCGTCGGTCGTCCGGCGCCAGGCCGAACTCTTCGACCGGCTGCGGATGTTCACCATGACCGACCGGGCCGAGCGCGCGGACCACCTGGTGCCGCTGCTGTACCCGAGGTCGCTCCTGTACTTCATCTCCGGCGTCCTGGAGCGCGGCCCCCAGGGGGCCCAGGGAGCCGGGGGAGCCAAGGGGCAGACCGCCGTCACCCCCATCGCGGGCATGCAGCGCTGGTTCCAGGCCGACGCGGGCGGCCCCGACGCGGAGCAGCTGCGCGCCTTCCTGCGGGCGGACGCCACCCGCACCGTGTGGTCGCCCGTGGACGGTGGCCCCGGACTCACCGCGGGCGCCCGCAAGCACATCACGTTCGACGACGACCCGGAGGTCCTGGCGAGCCTGGCCCGGATGCTCGCCGACTGACGGCACCAGGGGGGGAGAGGAATGAACGACCTGCACCACGCCGTGGTCGTCGGCATCAACCGGTATCCGGCGATCAGCGATCTGCAAGGGGCACGCGGCGACGCGGGCCGGTTCCGCGACTGGCTCGTGGACCCGGCGGGAGGCGGCGTACCGGAGGACAACGTCGCCCTCGTGACGGCCACCGAGCGGGACGAGCGCGAGGCCGACGTGATGACCGCGGTGCCGACCCGCGAGAACGTCAACCGCGCCCTGTACCAGGCCCACCGCGCCGTCAGGGAGGCCGTCGCGGCCGGCGGCACCTGGGCGGACACGCGCCTGTACCTGTTCCTCGCGGGCCACGGCATCGCCCCGTTCGGCGGCGACGCGGCGCTGCTCATGGCCAACGCCGCGATCGACCTGCTCGGCAACCACATCGCCGTACGCCCCTACCTGTCGTGGTACGAGTCGGCGTCGCCGTTCCACGAGATCGTGTTCTTCGCGGACTGCTGCCGCACCCGCTTCGGCGGGGTCACCGCCTTCGGGCCGCCGTTCACCGACACCACCGAGGCGCCGGACAAGGTCGAGTGCCTCGTCGGGTACGCCACGTCGCTCGGTGACCCGGCCTACGAACAGCAGGCGCCCGACCCCGACCGGGCCCGCGGGCACTTCACGACGGCCCTCCTGGAAGGCCTGCGCGGCGCGGGCGGCGGCACCGTCACCTCCGAGGGCAAGGTCACGTCGGACAGCCTCGCGGACTACGTGCGCCACCACGTGCTCGACCGCACGCACCAGTCACTCGTCCCGCAGGAGGCCCGCTTCCTCAGGGAGACCAGCACGCCGATCGTCTTCGCCGAAGGGCTCCAGGGCATCGGCTCGTACCCGGTGACGCTGCGCTTCCCCGACGGCTTCCGCGGCTGGGTGGAGCTGCGCGGCCGGGGCATCGACCCGCCGCGCAGGCTGTACGTCGACGACGGCAGGTACACCGAGCCGCTCGTGCCGGGCCTGTACAAGGTCGTCCCGGAGAGCGCGACCGCGCCGGACCTCAGGGACGGCGGATACTTCGAGGTAGTGACCGGGGGTGGCCACGGTGTCCAGTTCTGAGTCCAGTTCTGAGCGGTTCCGCACCCGGGCGGCGGCGCGCGCCGCCGCGCGCGAGCCGGGCGACGAGGTGCCGTTCGTCGTCATCCCGGACACCCCGTCCGTGCTGATCAGCGTCACCGACGAGGCGCTGCGCGAGGTGGCGCACGGCATGGGCACCATCGAGACCACGGTGCCCCCCGGCATCTACCGCATCGAGCAGCGCTTCGCGGGCGCGGTGGCCGGCCAGCTGGTCGAGGTCGGCACGGAGGCGTTCACCGAGCGCCTGCCGCTGCCCCGCGTCCCGGCCCCGGCGCCGGTCGAGCGGACCGCCACCGCGCGCGACGAGCACCGCGCCGCCGCGCTGCGCTGGAGCCGGGAGCCGACGCACCGGCGCGGCACCCCCAGCCTGATGGTGCTCCTGCGCAATCTGCGCCGGGGCTGGGACCTCGATCCGTACGCCCTGCAGATCACCGCGGAGAGCGGCGAGGCCGTGGACGGCGGCGAGACCGGCTGGCGCGTCGACGCGCAGCAGGGCTGGTCGGCGTGGAGCGGCCAACTGCCGCCCGGGGGCTACCGGTTGCGGCTGCGCGAGCCGACCGGCGAGGGGCTGCCGCTCGCCCAGGCGGTGTGGGTGTCCGAGGGCTGGAGCACCCTCGTCTTCGTCAGCAACGGTCCGCACGGCCCCCAGCCGCAGTACGCGTCGGTGGAGATGGCGCCGCTCGGCACCGGCTGGGCCCCCGTGGACGAGGAGCTCGGCCTCGCCCGCGAGGCGGCGCTCTCCGGTCTGCGGCAGGGCATCGACCTGATGTCGGACAAGCAGCTCTTCCCGATGCTGGACTCCGGCCGCGTCGACCCGTTCCTCGGCGTCGTCGGCGCGCACGCGATGCTGCTCGACCGCAATCCCGACCTGCGGCGCCTCGACGAGGTCGTACGGCGGCTCGCCCCGCACGTCCCCGGCCACCCGGACGTCGCCGCGCTGCGCACCCTCCTGGACGGGGAGCCCGCGCGGGTCACCTCCGCCCCCATGCTGGCCGCCTCCTGCCGGCTCCTGATCGAGGCCGACGCCGTCGACCCGGGAGTGATCGAGGACGGCTCCGTGGCGGAGAACGTCGCCGAGCACCTGGTGGGCCGGGGGGTCTGGACGACCTGGCTGGAGCAGGAGCGCTGGCCGGGCGCGGGCCGGGCGCGCGGCGGACCCGCGCCGTGGGGAGCCGACGACCGCGCGCACGGCGGCCGTCCGTTGGCCGCTGACGCGGTCAGCCGCGTCCAGGCGTACGTGCACGAGATCGCGAGCCTGGAGGAGAGGACCGTGCACGAGGTGCTGCGGGACGTCCCGCGCGACGAGCTGTGCCGCAGGACGGGCCTGCCGCACAAGCCGGTGGAGCGCGCGATCGAGGAGCTGCGGCGGCCCGGGGACGGGTGAGCGCCGCGCGGACCACGGGTCCGTCCGGTCCGTCGGGGGAGTCGGGGGCTGAACCACGCGGGGGGTGGCTCAGCCCTCGGCCGCTGTCTGCCTGTGGAAAGCCGCGACGCGCGGGCGAAAACCGCGGAAAACCGCGCAGGAACACCCCGTCCAGGGCATGAAAAGCCCCGTCCAGGGCATGAGCGGCGCCGTTTGGCGTCCGCGACGGCCGGCGCTCCGCTCAACCAGGGGAGTTCCCCCTACTCCCCGCATCCTGGACGGGGCACGTCCATCGTGACGCGGCGGCGTCACCGCAGCGTCACAAGGCCGCGTCAGACCAGTGCGTGCCGCAGCATCGCCGAGAACTGCCCGGACGGCTCGACCCCGAGCTCCCCGCGCAGCAGCCCCCGGAACGTCTCGAACTGCCGCACCGCCTCGGTGAGGTTGTGCTCCGCGAGGTGCACCGACACCACCGCGCGATGAGCGCTCTCGCGCAGCGGGTCGATGCGGGTGCTCTCCAGGGCGGCCTCGAGCGCGGGGCCGTACTGGTGGCGCGCGACGAGCCGGGCCGACAGCGCCTCCAGGGCGTGCAGCCGCAGCTGGTGCAGCCGCTCGCGCTCGAAGGACACCCAGTCCTGCTGCCAGCCGGGCAGCAACTCGCCCGCACAGAGCAGCACTTGATAGGGCCGCACGAGCCGCACCTGCGCCCCCGCGAGGACCTGGTGCGCCGCCGCCGTGAAGTCCTGGATGTCGACCCGCACCCGGCGACCGAGCGCGAGGGCCCCGCCGCCCACGTCCGCGAGGGCCGAACCCGCCCCGTTGAGCCGCCACATGGCGGTGCGCAGACTGGCCCTCGCCCGCGCCTCGGTCGCGTTCGGCCACAGCGTGCCCGCGAGCGCCGAGCGCGTGGCCGTCCCGTACAGGGCGAGGCGCGCGAGCACCTGCTGCCCGCTCGCGGGCACCTCCATGGCCTCTCCGCCACGGCCGCAGCAGCCGTCGCGGTCGTCCGGGGGTTCGCGCCCGGCGGGTGCCTCGCGGGTCAGCAGGAAGCCGCCGAGCAGCCGCAGGCGGAGCACGGGCCGCTCGTCGCCCGCCGCCGCGCGTGTGAAGGAAGTCATCGGGCCACCTCCAGAAGGTCCCCGCCGTGGCCGTGCCGTCCTGGCCGTGCGTCCGGCACGACGGTACGAGCAGCGGGACCCCGGCGCCTCCGGGACCGGGCCGGGGTTTACCCCGGTGTACGGGACCGGGCCCGCGGCCGTTCAGGTCACCCGGCCGACGGCGGGGGCGATGAGGCCTCCGGCGGCCCGAGTCGCCGTACGAGGCCGATGCGCGAGGTGATGCCGAGCTTCGCGTACGTGTGGCCCAGGTGGTACTCGATGGTCTTGACGCTCAGCGCGAGGGCGGTGGCGATCTGACGGTTCGTGAGCCCCTGGGCGGCGAGCTGTGCCACCGCGAGCTCCTGCGGGGTGAGCGCCCCCTCCAGCGGGTCGCCGGTGCCGTCGGGCGCCTGCTCCTCGGCGGGGCGGGGCGGCGAGGCACGCCCGCAGGCGTTGAGTTCGCGTTCGCACAGCGCCTGGTACGGCAGCGCGCCGAGGCGGGTCATCGTGGTGTGCGCGGCCTGGAGCTGGGCGATGGCGAGGGAGCGGCGGCCGATGCGGCGCAGGAACGAGCCGTGGTCGAGCGCCACCCGCGCCTGCCCGAACGGCAGCGGCACCTGCGCCGCGTGGTCCTGCGCCCGGGCGTAGGCGGCCTGCGCGCGCTGGGTGTCGCGGAGCGCCGCCGACAGGTTGCCGCGCACCCGCGCCGCGGCGGCGAGCACCGAGTGCCGCCCGCGGGCCCGCGCCCGCTCCTCGTACGGGCCGAGCAGGGCCTCCGCCTCGTCGAACTCGCCGACCTTGGTCAGCGCGTCGACGAGCAGCGGCTGCCAGTCTACGACGCCCGGTTCGTTGACGCCGTCCTGCTCGGCGAAGGCGAGCAGCGGCCGCAGCGCCTCGACGACGGCGTGCGGCTCGCCGCGCGCGTCCGCGAAGTGCCCTTGTGCGCACACCCCGTACGCGTACGCGAGGGGCGTCTCGTCGCCGCCCGGCACCTCGGCCGCGGTGCGCAGGTGCTCCGCGGCCCGGTCCCAGGCGCCGCGCGCGGCGAGGAGCTGCGCGGCGACGCCGTGCGTGACCGGCTTCAGCCACCACTGGTCGGCGTCGTCGGCGATCGACGCGGACGACTCGGCGTGGATCAGGGCCTCGTCCCACTCGCCGAGCCGGTGCAGGGTCTGCGCGAGTGCCGACGCCGAGAGGAGCCGCAGCGGCACCGTCGTCGTACGGCAGTTGGCGACCGCGCCGAGCAGGTCGTGGCGCGCGCCGTGCAGGTCGTCCGACCACAGGCGCAGCTCGCCGCGGGCGAGCAGCAGGTCGATGCTCTTCAGCGGCACGATCATGGGGTCGGGCAGGTCCGCGGCGAGCGCGATGCCCTCCTTGGCGCGCCCGCTGAGGCCGAGCGCGATGAGGTGGTTGAAGCGCAGCATGCGGCTCGGCCCCTGCGCCGTGGACAGGCGCTGCGCCCGCTCGGCCCACTGGGCGGCCACCGCCGCACGGCCGCACATCACGGCGGCGTAGCTCAACTGCTCGGCGGCGCGCGCCGCCAGGGACGGGTCGCGCTCGCGGTCGCACTGCTCCCACGCGTCGACGAGCAGCGTCCAGGCGGCCTGCGTGCGCCCCTGCACGCGCGCCACATAGCCGCGGATGTAGCCGCGCAGGGCCGGTGCCGCGCACTCGGGCAGGCCGGTGGCGAGCTCGGCGGCCTCCTGGACCCGGCCGTCGAGCAGTAGCGCCTCGACCGCCTCCACGGCGAGCCGGTCCCGCTCCAGGGAGCTCGTGGCGACGCGCGACGCGTGCCTCAGGTGCGTGCCCGCCACGGCCCACTGGCCGGTGGCCGCCTCACGGCGCGCGCACTCGGCGAGGGCCGCGGCGAGCTCCTCGTCGGGCCCGGTGGCGGCGAGCACCCGGTGGCGCAGCTTGCTGTACTCGTCGTCGACCAGGGCGGCTGCCCGGGTGTGCAGGGCGGCGCGCTGGGCGGGGCCGATGTCCTGGTAGACCGCCGCGTGCACGAGCGGGTGCGGGAAGGCGATCACGGGCGCCGACGAGCCGGCGGGCGACTCGCGCAGGAGGCCCGCCTTGACGGCCCGCTCCAGGGCGGGCAGCGGCTGTGCGACGCGGGCGAGGCGGGCCGCGGCGTGCGGGCGGCAGGACAGGCCGAGCACGCTGACCGCCTGCACGAGCCGCTGCGTCTGGGCCCCGCAGCCCGCGAGGCCCGCGAGCACCAGCATCGCGTACGACCGGGGCGCGGGCAGCGGCGTCGTGACGTCGAGCAGGACGTCGGGCGGCACCTGGTCGAGCAGGGCGCGGGCGTGCAGCGGGTTGCCGTGGGTGTGGCCGTGCAGGCGCAGGGACGCCGAGTGCGGGAGCCGGGCCACGCCGAGCCGGTCGCTGAGCGCGGCCAGTTCGTCGGGGCTGAGCCCGTCGAGCGCGAGGCGGCGGGTGCGCGGGTCGGTGAGCAGGCGGCGCAGGCCGTCGGGGAGCTCGGGGACGTGCGGGTCGCGCACCGCGACGATCGCGAGGACCCGGTCGTGCCGCAGCCGCCGCAGGGCGAGGGTCAGCGCGTTCAGGGACTCGGGGTCGGACCAGTGCGCGTCGTCGACGACGAGGACGACGGGCCCCTTGCTCTGCACCTCGCTGAGCAGGTCAAGGAGCCCGAACCCGGCGGCGAGCGGCGGCAGGTTCGCGTGCAGCGACTGCGGTACGCGGACGAGTCCCGCGAGGGTCTCCGGCACCGGCAGCGGGCTCTGCCCGACGAGCTGGGCGAGCACGCCGCAGGGCAGGGCGCTCTCGTTCTCCTCGCCGCTCGCGTGCAGCACGCACGGGTCGGGCAGCGAGTCGAGGAACCGGCGCACGAGCGCCGTCTTGCCGATGCCGCCGGGGCCTTCGAGCAGTACGAGGCGCGGGGTGCCCGCGCTCGCGTCGGTGAAGTCCTGGCGCAGCGCGGCGAGTTCGGGGCCGCGCCCGCAGAAGGCGTCGTCGGGCACGGGCGAGTGGTGGAGGTCGTGGCGTACGTCCTCGGGTGTCATCACCGCCCCCGGCGTCGGCCGTGCCGTGCGCATGGCCTCGACACCACGATGGTGGCCAACGGGTGTCGCGCACAAGGCGAATTCCGACTTCCGGCAGTCGACTTCCGGCAGGATCGTTCAGCCTTGTACGGGCCCCGGACCCTCCGGACCCGCACCCTCCTGCCCCACGGGCTCCGGTGACGGCGGTTCGAGGAGCGACAACAGCTCCAGCCACCCGTGGAACGGCCGCGGATCCCCGACGCTCTCGCACAGCACGTTCCCGCACACCCCGTCGTGCGACCGGTACACCTCGATGACGTAGCGCACAACGCCTCCCGGGGAGCGGCCCAGGGCGTGAGCCGTGACGCATGCCGAGACGCCCAGGGTAGGCGCCCCGCCCCCCTCACCGCGTCGGTACCACACCTAGGGAAGACCCTAGGGATCCCAAGCCCGTCCGGCGAGGATTCAGCCCGTCCGGCGTTTGAGGACGAGGCGCGAAGCGCCGATAAAGCGGGGGTCCCAGGGGGCGCAGCCCCCTGGTTCGGGAAGGGGTGGGCCTGGGGCGCCCCGCGAGGGCAACCGCCCCCGTCACAACCCCCACGCCCGCCCCAACTGCGCCCGCAACAGCGCCACAGGACTGTCATCAGTCCCGTACAGCCGCTCGGCAAGCCGCACCACGGTGTCGTAACGAGCAAGCCCCACCCCCCGCTCGTACACCCCCACCGGATAACCGGAAGCCGCCACCACCCGCCGACAGGCAGCCACCCCCACCGCAAGCACCACCCCCGCCACATCCTCCGCCGCATCCCCGACCACGGCATCCGCCCAGTCGAGCACCCCACTCACCCCACCCCCCGAACCGACAAGCAGATGCTCCCCCTTGAGGTCGTTGTGCAGCACGACGACCTCAGCAGGGGAGGGCACGGCATCCGCCGGACACCGCTCCATCAGCCCGCCGGGCACGAAACCGTCGGCGGCGAGCCGACGCACCGCGTCCTCGGCGGCCTTACGGAGCGGCTCGATCAACCGCGGCTCCTGAAGGGGCAGGTGGAGACCGGCCACCACCTCCGGCGAGAGCCCCCGCAGCCCCGCCAGAAGCCGGCCCAGATCCGCTTCCCCCTCGCCGGTCAGGTCCCGGCGCTCCGCGGAGACACCGGACAGACGGGTGTCGAGGGTGTACGTGAGCCCCGGCGCCCACACCCCGTGCGCGACGCTCACGGGCACGGGCACCCGCACGTGGTCGCGGACGGCGTCCCGCAGGGCGATCTCCCGCGCCTGCCGCACCGCCGCGTCCCGGTCGAGCGTGAGCCGCAGGACGTGCCGGTCGCCGACCCACCAAGTGGAGTGCTCACCACCCTCGTCGACGGGTTCGACGCGCACACCGCACTCCTGGGGCAGGACGGAGCGCAGGAGGTCACGGACCAGGGACGGTGTGGGCGCGTTCGACATGTGTTCGATCATGCCACCGTGACGCACGGTGAAGGCGGTGTTGCAGCGCGCCGCAGGGTGCGCGAGTGTGATGCGACATGGACCGTGACAGGAACTTCGCCTCCCTGCCTCACCCCCGACTTTCGCGCCGTCAACTCCTCGTCACAGCAAGCGCCGTGGGCGCCGTCGCGGCCACCGGCACCGTCCCGGCCGTGGCCCGCCCCCGCGCGGACGTCCCGCTGGAGTTCACGCGCGCCACCAACGGCTCGGCGACCCTCTCGCCCCGGGGCGACCGGCTCGTCGCCGAGGTGCAGAACGTGCTCTGGGCCACGGACCGCACCGGCGGCGAGGCCGTGCCGCTCACCCCGGTGGACCTCGAACCGAACCGTCCGGTGTACGCGCCCGACGGTGCCCTCATCGCGTTCGGCGCGTACCGCGGCGGCGGCTTCCACATCTGGACGATGCGCCCCGACGGATCGCGGCTGCGGCAGCGCACCGACGGCCCCTGGGACGACCGCGGCCCGGCCTGGTCGCCCGACGGCACCCGGCTCGCCTTCGCGTCCGAGCGCGGCGGCGACCCGGTGAAGGGCAGCCCGTACCGCATCCACGTCCTCGACCTGCGCACCGGCGCGCTGACCCGGGTCACCGGCGTCCCCGGCCAGGACGGGCCCGCGCAGGACGGGCCGTGGGAGGACTTCGACCCCACCTGGTCGCCGGACGGCGAGCGCATCCTCTTCGTCCGGGGCAGGGCCACGACCACGCCCACGGGCACCACCCTGGAGGCGCGGACCGTCGCCGCCGTCGACGCCCGGGGCACAGGCCCCGTCGTCGTCGAGCACACCGAGACCGAGAACGCCCAGGTCATGACCCCGGCCCTGGCGCCGGACGGCAAACGGCTCAGCTATCTGCGGACCACTGCGGCACCCAGCGGCTCCTGCACTCTCGTCGTCGACGGCAAGCCCGTCCCCGTGGCCGGGGACATCGCACCCGTGCCCCCGCGTTGGACCGCGGACGGCGAACTCCTGCTCACGGTCGACGGCAGCTTCACCCTCGTACGCCCCGACCGGCCCGGCACACCGCGGCCGCTGCCCTTCAGCGGCGAGCTGGCCGTGGACCGGCCGCGCTACCGCGTCAAGGAGTACGACCTCGGCGAGGGCCGCGTCCGGCCGGTGCGGGGCATCCATCTGCCCGCGCTCTCGCCCGACGGCCGGCACATCGCCTTCGCGGCCCTCAACTCGCTGTGGCTCGCGGGCACATCGGGCGGCAAGCCACCCGAGCGGCTGCGCGCGGCCGGGCAAACGCGCTATCTGCTCGGCCCGTCCTGGGCGCGCGACGGCCGGTCCCTGGTGTACGCAGACGACCGCGACGGACTGCTCGGCGTGTACCGGCGCGACCTCGCCACCGGCACCGAGACCGCCCTCGCCACGGGCGGCCGCGTGCACCCGGCGCTCTCGCCCGACGGGACGCGGCTGGCCTGCCTCGACCTGACCGGCAAGCTCGTCGTGCGCGACCTGACGTCGGGCGCCGAACGCGTCCTCGCGGACCCGCTCGGCGGCGGGGGCCTGCCCGGCCGCCCCAGCTGGTCGCCCGACGGCCGCCACGTCGCCTTCTGCGACCGCAACCGGCTCAACCTCCGCTTCCGCGAGGGCTACAACCTCATCCGGATCGTCGACACCACCACCGGCACCGCCCGCCTCCACGCGGTCGCGCCGCACGCCTCCATCGCCGACCGCTACGACTCCGGGCCCGTCTGGTCGCCCGACGGCCGCTGGCTCGCGGTGATCGTCGAATCGGCGCTCTGCCTGCTGCCCGTCGCCCCCGACGGCACCCCGCGCGGCAAGCTCCGCACCCTCACCACCGAACCCGCCGACCACCCCACCTGGTCGGGCGACGCGCGGACCCTGCTGTACCTGTCGGGCGCCAAGCTGCGCCTCATCGGCGTCGACGGCGGCCCCGCGCGCACCGTCCGCGTCCCCCTCGACCAGCGCAGACCCGCGCCCGCCGACACCGTCGTGCACGCCGGACAGCTCTGGGACGGCACGGGCGAGACGGCGCGGGACGACGTGGACATCGTCGTACGCCGCGGCCGGATCGAGTCCGTCGAGCCGCACCGCGCGGGCCGCCGCCCCGCGCTGCGGCGCGTCGACGCCTCCGACCGCACCGTCCTGCCGGGCCTGTGGGACACGCACACCCACCCCTGGCAGAGCACGTACGGCGGCCGCCAGACCGTCGGCCAGCTCACCTACGGCATCACCACCGCCGTCTCGCTCGGCGGCTTCGCCCACGAACAGGCCAGGATCCGCGAGGCGGTCGCCACCGGACAGCTCGCCGGGCCGCGCCTGTTCACCACCGGCGAACTCCTCGACGGCGGCCGCGTCGCCTACAGCATGGGCCGCGCCCACCGCACCCGCGCGGGCCTCAGGCGCTCCCTGGAGCGGGCGGCGCAGCTCGACTGGGACTTCGTCAAGACCTATGTGCGGGCGCCGGCCTGGGTGATGGAGGAGGCCGCGCGCTTCGCCCACGAGCGGCTCGGCGTGCGCACCGGCAGCCACTTCCTGTCGCCCGGCGTCCAGACGGGCCAGGACCTCACGACGCATCTCCAGGCCACCCAGCGCGCCGAGTTCGGGCACGCCATCACCGCGTCGGGCCGCGCCTACGACGACGTCACCGAGATCTACTCCGCGCCCGGCGCCCGCTTCGCCCTCATCGCCACGCCGTTCACCTCCGTGCCGCTCATCGGCGCGGACCCCGAGCTCGCCGACGACCCCCGCGTCACGGCCGTCATGCCGCCGTGGGACACCGAGACCGTGCGCAAGCAGGCCGCCACCCCGCCGACCCCGGCCCAGCTGGCCACGCTGCGCACCGAGACCGACATCTACCGCCGGGTCCTCGCCGCCGGGGGCCTGGTGACGCTCGGCACGGACCAGCCCCTCGTCCCGGTCGGCCTGTCCCTGCACATGGGCCTGCGTGCGCTGCACCGCGGCGGCCTGTCCCCGGCGGCGGCCCTGCGCACGGCGACGGCGTATCCGGCCCGCCTGTTCGGCGTGGAGCGGGACCTGGGGACGGTGCGCCCCGGCAGGCTCGCGGACCTGGTGGTCGTGGACGGCGACCCGTTCACGGACTTCGACACGCTGGTGCGGACCGTCGCGGTGCTGCGCGGCGGCACGCGGTACGAGACGAAGGAGCTGGTCGCGGCCTTCACCCCCGCCGCCAGGAAGGCGCCACGGGACCTCCAGGGCGTCGACTGGCTCACCGTGGGCCGTCTGATGCGCAAGGACGGCTGCTGTGACCCCGGGCACTGAGGACGCCCGGCGGTCGCGCCCCGGCGAAGGACCGGCCCGCCCGTATCGTCCCGCCCGCACCGGCCGCCTGTTACGAACCTGTGTCACTTCCCCCTACAACGAACTCCTGCCGTGCGCTGTCTACCAGGTCGAATTCACATCGACTTCACGAGACATCACATCGAGCCGCACAAGGAGCGCACAGCCGTGGGGGACATACGCAGACGAGGAGCCGTCGCACTGGGGATCACCGCACTGGTGGCCCCGCTCGCGGTGGCGATGGGGAGCGGCACCGCCCAGGCGGCGGCGTCGTGCAGCACCGAGACCGGGCCCTACCAGAAGCAGGTCGAGAAGTTCCTGGGCCGCCCGGTGGACGGCAGGCAGTCGGCCGCCGACTGCAAGGCCATCAAGGCCTTCCAGACGAAGCACCAGATCAGCCCCAACGCCGGGTACGCGGGCAAGGTCACCTGGGGCGTCATGGACCTCATGAACAAGCAGAAGGCCGTCGGCAACGACCCGAACAAGGCGGGCAAGTGCCCGACCAACAAGGGCCGCATCGCCTGCGTCGACCTGACGCTCCAGCTCAGCTGGATCCAGGACGGCAAGAACCTGAAGTACGGGCCGGTCCCGGTGCGCACCGGCCGCAAGGGCCATGCGACCCGCACCGGCCTGAAGAAGGTCTACTGGCGGGACATCGACCACGTGTCGAGCCTGTACCACGTGCCGATGCCGTACAGCCAGTTCTTCGACGGCGGCCAGGCCTTCCACTCGGTCGGCATCAGCGTGTGGGCCCCGCCCGGCTCGCACGGCTGCGTCAACATGACCAAGAAGGACGCGGTGAAGTACTGGGACATGCTGCGCAAGGGTGACGAGGTCTTCGTCTACGGCCGCAAGCCCGGCACCTGAGCCGTCCGGGCCCCTGGGCCCCGGCAGCACTGAGGGGAGGCGGCACGAGCCGCCTCCCCTTTCGCATGCCGTTGAGTATGCGTTGCGTGTGCCGCCGTGTGTGCCGCGCTCAGATCTCGCGCGAGCGCAGGTACTGGTTCGGTACGTGCACCTCGGCGCCGAGCTCGCGGGCCGCGAGGCGGGCGAAGGACGCGTTGCGCAGTAGCTCCCGGCCGATGAGGACGGCGTCGGCCTCGCCGTTGGTGAGGATCTTCTCGGCCTGCGCGGCCTCGGTGATCAGGCCGACGGCGCCGACCGGGAGGCCCACCTCGCGCTTCACCCGGGTGGCGAAGTGCACCTGGTAGTTGGGCCCGGTCGGGATGGACACGCCTGCCGCGTTGCCGCCGGTGGACACGTCGAGCAGGTCGATGCCGTGCTCCTTCAGGAGCGCGGCGAGGCGCACGGTGTCGTCCGGCGTCCAGCCGCCCTCCTCCAGCCAGTCGGTCGCGGAGATCCGGAAGAACACCGGCTTGTCCTCGGGCCAGACGGCCCGGACGGCGTCGACGACCTCGAGCGCGAACCGGACGCGGTTCTCGAACGAGCCGCCGTACGCGTCCGTGCGCTTGTTGGAGTGCGGCGAGAGGAACTCGCCGATCAGGTACCCGTGCGCACCGTGGATCTCGGCGATGTCGAACCCGGCGGCGAGGGCACGCCGTGCCCCGTCGGCGAACTCCCCGACCACCCCCTGGATCTGCTCGACCGTCAGCTCGGTCGGTACGGGGAAGGCGTCGTCGAACGCGACCGGGCTCGGCCCCACCGGCTGCCAGGCCTCCGGGTCGTCGGCCCCCAGCGGGCCGCGGACCTGCCACGGCACGCCCGTGGACGCCTTGCGGCCCGCGTGCGCCAGCTGGATGCCCGAGACGGTGCCCTGCGCCCTGAGGAAGTCGGTGATGCGGCGGAACGCCTCGACCTGTGTGTCGTTCCAGATGCCCAGGTCGCCGGGGGAGATGCGGCCCTCGGGGCTGACCGCGGTCGCCTCGGTGATGATCAGGCCCGTGCCGCCGGTGGCGCGGGCGCCGTAGTGGGCGAGGTGCCAGTCGTTCGGGACGCCCGCCAGCGGCCCGGAGGCCTCCGCCGAGTACTGGCACATCGCCGCCATCCACACCCGGTTCGGGATGGTCAGGGATCGCAGGGTGTAGGGCTCGAACAGCGCGCTCACGGCGGACTCCATTCGTCACGGCGGTGCGGGGTTTCGTCGTACGATAAGCCTCGTAGTACGCCATCTGTCAAACTACGAAGCGTCTCGTACAATGGAGCCATGACGACCGCCGTACCGAGCGCGCGCGTGCTGGAGCATCCGGAGCGCGCCGAGATCCGCCTCGAAGCCGTCCTGCACGCGCTCTCCGACCCCCTGCGGCTGCGGATCGTGTGTGAACTGGCCGCCGACGACGCCGAGCTGACCTGCTCCCAGTTCGTGGTGCCCGTGACCAAGTCCACGACCACGCACCACTTCCGCGTGCTCCGCGAGGCGGGCGTGATCCAGCAGATCTACCGCGGCACGGCGAAGCTCAACGCCCTGAGGCGCGCGGACCTGGAGGCCCGCTTCCCGGGCCTCCTGGACAGCATCCTCACCGCGGCCGAGCACCGGGAATAGCCTGTCCGGCGTTTGAGGACGAGGCCGAAGGCCGATTAACGCCGCGAAGGCCAGGGGCCAGCCGCGGCGGCGGCCCGTAGCCCCGACCAGTCGGGAATCTTCACCCGCCGCCGCCCGAGCGACCGCCCCAACTCCTCCTCGGCCCGCTCGATGGCAAGCCACCCGCCCCACCCCACCGGCTCCGCGCCGGCCGCGCGCATCGCGGCGAGCGGATCACCGGCCACCGCCCGCCGGGCGAGGACGTCGGCGTCATCCAGCAAGGACTGGGCCGTCTCCCTGGCACAGGGCCGATTCGTGCCGATCACGCCCGTGGGCCCCCGCTTGATCCACCCCGCCACGTACTCACCGGGCGCCACCGCCCCGTCCCGCAGCACCCGCCCTGCCGCGTGCGGCACCGTCCCGCTGCCCGCGTCGAACGGCAGCCCTTCGATCGGCACCCCGCGATAGCCGACGGAACGGAGCACCAGCTGCGCCGGGATGTCCTCATAGCGCCCGGTGCCCGTCACCCCGCCGCGCCCGTCCGGCAGCGTCCGCTCGAACCGCACGCCGCCCACGCGGCCCCCGGCCTCCGTGATCCCGACGGGCCGCAGGAAGAACCTGAGCCGGATCCGGCGCGCGCTCCCGGACCCCGAGGCCCGCCCGGCCCAGCCGCGCAGCGCCTCCACATTGCGCCGGTTGGCCGCGGGCAGCCCCGACGGATCGGCGTACGCGGGGTCGAGGGCGAGCTCGGCGGGGTCCACGACGACGTCGGTGTCCGGGAGCGAGCCGAGCTCCCGCAGCTCCTTGGTGGTGAACCGCGCCTGCGAGGGCCCGCGCCGCCCCACCATGTGCACCTCGCGCACCCGGCTCGCGGCGAGCACGCCGAGCGCCTCGTGCGGCATGTCGGTCGGCAGCAGTTCGGTGGCGCCGCGCGCCAGCATCCGCGCGACGTCCACCGCGACGTTGCCGACGCCGATCACGACGGCCGACTCGACGCCGTGCACGAAGCGGTCGGGCGGGCCGAACCCGTTGCCCGCCACGTCCGGGTGGGCGCTGTACCAGGACACGAACTCGGTCGCCGACCAGCTGCCGGGCAGATCCTCGCCCGGCACGCCGAGCCTGCGGTCGGTGGCGGCGCCCACGCAGTAGACGACCGCGTGGTACCAGTCGAGCAGCTGGGCGGGCGACACCGCGCCGGGCCCGATCTCCACGCCGCCGACGAACCGCACGCGCTCGTGCTCGAGGACCGTGCGCAGATTGTTCTGCAGGGACTTGATCTTCTCGTGGTCGGGCGCCACGCCGTAGCGCACCAGGCCGTACGGGCACGGAAGGCGGTCGAGCACGTCGACCCGCACGTCCGGAACCCGGTCCTGCTGGACCAGGCTCTGCGCGGTGTAGACCCCGCTCGGACCCGACCCCACGACGGCGACCTGCACGGTGGCGCTCCTTCCGCGAGCTGTCCCCGGGACCCCTGACGCCTGCCTGGCCCCAGCATCGCACCCCTGTGCGTGAAGGGGGAGATGCGCCGCGTGCCGTTCCGGGCGGAATGTGACAGTACGGCTACCGTGCGACTGTGCAGGAAAGCTCATTTTTTGACGAGAGTGATCATTACCGCCCGGAGCACAGCGGGCCCGCCCCGCACGCATGGGAGGCCGGGCCCGCGGCCGCGGCGCCCGAGGCGGCCGTCGAGCACGGCCACGACGACTCCCCGCCCCTGTTCCATGTGCGGCTCGCCCTGGAGGGCACGCACGTCGACGTCCTCGCCGCGGTCTGCGAAGGCGGCCTCGCCATCGAGGACCTGCGGGCCGAGCCCCCGCTGCCGCTGGCCGACCTCGTCGCCCTCGCGGGCCGGATCGAGCGTCCTCTGGCGGACGTCTGCCGCGGCGTCGTCCAGCAGTACGACGCTCCGTGCCGGAGCGGGTACGCCGACGACGCGGGCATGGCGTTCGGGGCCCGTCCTTCGGGGCGGCAGGTGGCCGCCGAGGCGTACCGCGAGGCGCGGGAGGAGGGCCGGGACCCGGTGCTCGCCGTGATGGGTGCGACGGGGCACAGCCGCCGCAAGGCGCTGCGCCTCATCGCCGGGGCGCGGGACGACGGGTATCTGGCGCCGCGCCACCGCCGGCGCTGAGCACCAGTGGCAGTCGGCCCCCACCACGGGCGAACGGGGCGTCAGCTCATCCCGCGCATCCGGTTGATCTCGGCGGTCTGCTGGGCGACCACGTCGTTGGCCATCTCCTCGACCAGCAGGTTGTTGCCCTCGGACAGGGCGTCGGTCGCCATGGTGACCGCGCCCGAGTGGTGCGTGATCATCAGCTTGAGGAAGAGCTCGTCGAACGCCTTGCCCTTGGCGGCGCGCAGCTGCTTGAGCTGGGCGGCCGTGGCCATGCCCGGCATCCCCGCGTGATCGTGGTGACCGCCGTGCCCCGGCTGCCCCGTCGCCGCGCCCTTCCCGCCCTTGCCGCCCTTCTTGCCGTAGGTCTTCAGCCACCGTTCCATGGCGCCGATCTCCGGCTTCTGGGCGGCGGTGATGCGGTCGGCGAGGCGCTTCACCTTGGGGGACTTGGCCCGCTTCGGGACGAGTCGCGTCATCTCCAGGGCCTGGGCGTGGTGCGGGATCATCTTCTCGACGTACGCGAAATCGGCCGAGTTCGGGCTGTCGTCGTCGGTTCTCTTCTTGGCGGCCTCGTCGGCGGAGAGCGTCGCCGCGCTCTCGCCGGGCTTTCCGGGCGCAATCACCGAAGGCCCCGACGACGACGGGGACTTGGCGTCGTCCTTGCCCGACGCGGAGTCGCAGGCGCCGAGCGCGAGGGCGGCGGCGGTCAGGAGCGCGGTCGCGGCCCCGGCGCGGACAACGGACGCACGGGCGGCGGGCGTACGGCGATGGGGCACGGCAACCTCCGGGGACGCGCGGGGCAGTTGGGTCCGTCCTAGCACGCGCATGAGCATCAGTGATCGGAAATGTTCATTACAAGGGTGTTGCCGTCTTTTGATTTGTACATGAGGAGCACGATACTGCGGGTGTCCGTGCACCGTTCGCCCCGAACGGCCTCAAGGGAGGACGCAGTGACCCTGTTGAACGAACCCCGAACGCGGCGCAGACGCCTGGGAGTTGCCGCGGCGGCGGTCGGCCTCGTGGCCGCCCTGTTCACCGCGGCGCCCGCCGGTGCGACCCCCGACCCCGGGGACACGCCTCGGCCGCCCAAGAAGGTGTCCAAGAGCGACGCGGCCGACACCAGGAAGGCGATCGACGACGGCAAGATCCCCGCGCCGGACGAGATAGTCCACTCCGACAACATCGAACACCTCGCCAACATCCCCAAGGACGCGCTGCCCGGCACCAACTCGGACCTCGCCTTCCAGGGGAAGTACGCCTTCGCCGGGAACTACGACGGCTTCCGCATCTTCGACATCAGCAACCCGAAGAAGCCGGAGACCGTCGCGCAGGTCCTCTGCCCGGGATCGCAGAACGACGTCTCGGTCTCCGGCAACCTGCTGTTCCTTTCGACCGACTCCTCGCGCAGCGACAGCTCCTGCGCGAGCACCACGCAGCCCGCCACGGAGAAGTCGTCCTGGGAGGGCATGAAGGTCTTCGACATCAGCGACAAGCGCAACCCGCGCTATGTCGCCGCCGTCGAGACCGCGTGCGGCTCGCACACCCACACGCTGGTCCCGGACCGCCGCAACGTCTACGTGTACGTCTCCTCGTACGCCCCGAGCGCGGCGTTCCCCGACTGCCAGCCGCCGCACGACGGCATCTCCGTCATCAAGGTGCCGCGCAAGGCCCCGCAGAAGGCGGCGGTCGTCGGCTTCCCCGTGCTGTTCCCGGGCGAGGGCCCCGACGGCGGCGGCAACCCCGGGTCGCCCACCAACCCGGGCGTCTCCAAGACCACCGGCTGCCACGACATCACCGTCCTGCCCTCCAAGGACCTCGCGGCGGGCGCCTGCATGGGTGACGGCATCCTGTTCTCCATCAAGGACCCCGAACACCCGAAGGTCATCGACCGCGTCCAGGACAACGTGAACTTCGCGTTCTGGCACTCGGCGACCTTCAACCAGCGCGCCGACAAGGTGGTGTTCACCGACGAGCTGGGCGGTGGCGGCGGCGCCACCTGCAACGCCGAGATCGGCCCGAACCGCGGCGCCGACGGCATCTACGAGATCAAGGGCTGGGGCGACAAGCGCAAGCTGGTCTTCAAGAGCTACTTCAAGATCCCGCGCCACCAGGCCGACACCGAGAACTGCGTGGCCCACAACGGCTCCCTGATCCCCGTCAAGGGCAAGGACCTGATGGTCCAGGCCTGGTACCAGGGCGGCGTGTCCGTATGGGACTTCACCGACTCCGCCAAGCCCCGGGAGATCGCCTACTTCGAGCGCGGCCCGCTCTCCGCGGACCAGCTCGTCGGCGGCGGCGCGTGGTCGGCGTACTACTACAACGGCCACATCTACTCGAACGACATGGTCAAGGGCTTCGACGTCCTGAAGCTCAACGACAAGCGCACGGACCCGGCCAAGCGGGTGCACCTGCGCGAGCTCAACGTCCAGACGCAGCCGGAGTACTTCGGATGGCACCACTGATCCGCTGATCCGCGTGGCTGCCGCACGGCCGTCTGTTCAGCCCCGCTAGAACGTCCCGTCGGGCGGCTCGTCGCCCGGCGGGACGCCGAGCTTCCAGTCCAGGTCGTAGCGCTGGAACAGCTCGGCCCGCAGCACCTCGAACGGCATCGGCGCGCCGGGTATGAGCAGCGCGAACACGGCGCCCATCAGCAGGGCGCGCAGCATGCGGTAGTCCGTCTCCGCGTCCGGCGAGCCGTGCCGGTCCACGGTCTCGCGCAGCAGGGCCGCGAGCCGCTGCTGCTCCGGGCACTGCACGAACCCCTCGGCCTGCAGGATGCCCGCCATGTGCGTCCGCATGAGGACCGGCCGGTCCCGCGCGAGGCCCAGGATCGCGTCGACGGCGCGCGCGAGGAGCTCGTCGCCGTCCTCCGTGCGCGGCTCGCGCTCCAGTGCTTCCTGCAGCGTCAGATGCATCAGACGGTGCACGGCCGACTGGAGGAGCTGGCGCTTGCCGGGGAAGTAGTACGACACCAGTCCGCGGGCGGAACCGGCGCGGTCGGCGATGTCCGCCAGTGTCGTCGCCTCGTAGCCGCGCTCGTCCACCAGGTCCACCGTCGCCCGCAGAAGCCGCTCCCGGGAACGTCGGCGCAACTCTTCATTGACCGATGGGCTACGCGGGGACATCCTGTAACTCCTGCGTTGACTGGCTCACAGCCAATATACTCAGGGCAGCCCGGCCCTGGCCGACATGGGCCGGTGCGGCCTGGGGCAGGCAACACCGCGGGGGAGTGTTGCCTGCCCACGGGTCCGTGGATCCTGCCGCCACATCGTTCTCCTCGCCGA
>NZ_JBHYJH010000164.1:0-20162 GCF_042740445.1 Streptomyces sp. NPDC059003
GCCCCTAGTAGGACCTGCCCGACGGGTCGGCGTCAGGTGTCCAGAGGTCATGATCGGTGCAGGTGACATGGCGCTCTGCCGCTGAGCTACGCCGACCCGAAGTCGACGACGGGATTCGAACCCGCGACCACCCGTTCCCAAAACGAAGTAACCCGCTCCTTCGCACCTGGACATCATCACCGTAGCGAGCACCGCCCGGCCCGCGCACCGGGTTTTCCGCGCCGTCGACGGCTACCGTCCGCCGGCCAACTCCGCCCACTGCACGGTCCGGTCGCACCACCGGTCGAGGAGCACCTTGTCGTGGCCCACGGCGAGCAGCCCCGCGCCACTGTCGGCGCGGTAGGCCTCCACGGCCGCCACCAGGGCCGCGGTCGTCGACGCGTCCAGCATCGCCGTCATCTCGTCGCAGATCAGCCAGCGCGGGCGCAGGACCAGGGCGCGGGCCAGGCAGGCGCGCTGGAGCTGGCCGTCGCTGACCTCGTGGGGGCGGCGGGTGAGAAGGTCCGCGCTCAGGCCGACCGTGCGCGCCAAGTCCGCCACGCGGGCGGGGGCTTCGGCGGCGCGGCCGGTGGCCCGCAGGGGCTCCGCGATCAGCTGGGCGAGGGTCAGGCGCGGGTCGGCGGACAGGCGCGGCTGCTGGAAGACCACGCCGAACGCGGTGCGCTGGGCGCGCGGGGCGCGGTGGCGCCAGCCGCGGGCCGGTGCGCCGTCGATGACGACCTGCCCGCTGTCGGGCCGGTGCAGCAGCGCCGCGACCCGGGCGAGCGTCGACTTGCCGCAGCCGCTGGGGCCGAGCAGGCCGACGGACTCGCCGGGGGCGATGGTGAGGTCGACGCCGCGCACGACGGGGTCGCGGCGGTCGTATCCGGCGGTCAGGGAGCGCAGTTCAAGCACGGGGGGCCTCAAGGGCTACGGTGGCCGGGTGGTGGCAGGCGGTGCCCGACGCGTCGAGGGCCGGTACGGCCGCGCACGCCTCGTCGGCGCGGTCGCAGCGCGCGGCGAACGCGCAGCCCTCGGGCAGCGCGGACAGCTCGGGCGGCATGCCGGGGATGGGCGTGAACTCCCGCTCGGGCAGGGCGTCGAGGAGTCCGCGGGCGTACGGGTGGCGCGGCCCCGGGTCGCCGAAGAAGGCCTCCGCGTCGGCGATCTCGACGATGCGGCTCGCGTACATCACGGCGACGCGGTCGGCGATGCGCCGGGCCGCGGCCAGGTCGTGGGTGATGAGGAGCAGGGCCCGGTCGTCGCCGACGTGGCGGCGCAGTTCGTCGACGGTGCGGTCGACGAGCTCGCGGTCGAGGCCGGTGGTGGGTTCGTCGGCGAGGAGCAGGGGCGCGTCGCCGATGAGGGCGAGCGCGGTGGCGGCGCGCTGGGCGAGGCCGCCGGACAGCTGGTGGGGGTGGCGGTCGAGGTGGCCGAGGGGGAAGGAGGCGCGCTCGGCGGCGGCCTCTGCGGCCTTGCGCAGCTCCGGCCTGCGCACGCCCGCGAGCTCCCGCAGGGTCTCCTCCAGCTGGGAGCGCACGGTCCGCACGGGCGTGAGGTGCGCGGCGGGGCTCTGCGGTACGAGGCCGACGCGCCGTCCGCGCACGGTGCGGGCGAGGGTGCGCTCGTCGGCGGTGAGCAGGTCGGTGTCGCCGAGGAGCGCGGACCCGGCGGTCTCGGCGTTCTCCGGAAGGAGGCCGAGCAGCGCGGAGGCGAGCACGGACTTGCCGCAGCCGCTCTCGCCGACGAGGGCGAGGCACTCCCCCGCGGCCAGGTCGAAGCGGGCGTCGGTGACGGCGGCCACGTGCGCGCCGCCGCGCATGCGGAAGCGCACGGACAGGCCGCGTACCGACAGGACAGGGGTGCTCACAGCATCAGCTCCGATCGGCGGCGCGGATTGATCCGCTCGCGCCAGGCGCCCGCGAGGCCCGCGATCGCCAGGGTGGGCACGATGATGAACAGGCCGGGGAAGAGCGTGGGCCACCAGTCGCCCGCGAGGAGCGAGCTGCGGGCGCTCTGCACGAGCGTGCCGAGGCTCGCCTGGTGCGAGGGCAGGCCGAGGCCGAGGAAGGAGAGCGCCGACTCGTGCCAGATGGCGTGCGGCACCATCAGGACGGCGGCGAGCCCGGCCTGCGGCAGGACGGCGGGCAGCAGATGGCGCACGGTCACGCGCAGGCGCGACGCGCCGCCGGAGATCGCCGCGTCGATGTACGGCCGGGAGCGCAGGGACAGGACTTCCGCGCGCACGATGCGGGCCGTGGACAGCCAGTGCGTGAGCCCCACGGAGATCACCACGGGCCAGACGCCCGGCCGGAACATGGCGACGATGAAGATGCCGAGCAGCAGGTGCGGCACGGACGAGAAGACGTCCACGAGCCGCATCACGATCCGGTCCACCCAGCCGCCGGACGCGGCGGCGAGCGCGCCGACCGCCGTGCCGATGACGGTGGCCACGACGGCGGCGACCAGGCCGACGAGCAGCGAGACGCGGAGCCCGTACACGCAGCGCACGAGCAGGTCGCGGCCCACGTCGTCGGTGCCGAAAGGGTGGCCGAGGGACGGCGGGAGCAGCTTGTCCGCGAGGTGCACGGCCTGTTCGTCGAGGTCGACGACCGGCGGCACGATCAGGACGGCGAGCACGACGGCCGCGACGATCGCGGCGGAGGTCCACACCCGCCACGCGCGCGTGGCCCCGGCCCGCTTCCGCGCCGTGCGCCCCGACGCGGGGCGCCAGGTGACGTCAGCCATCGAATCCCACCCTCGGGTCGGCGAGCCCGTACAGCAGGTCCGCGAGGAGGTTGCCGAGCAGGACCGCGGCGGTCGCGAGCGCGGTGAGCGCGGCGAGCAGCGGGAAGTCCACGGACGTGGCGGCCTGCACGGTGGCCGCGGCGATGCCGGGCCAGCTGAAGACGGTCTCCACCAGGAGCGCCCCCGTGATGAGTTCGGGCACGCGGGAGCCGATGAGCGTGAGCACCGGCAGCATGCCGGAGCGGAAGGCGTGGTGGAGCAGCACGGTGCGCTCGGACAGGCCGCGGGCGCGGGCGCCGCGCACAGGGTCGTCGCCGAGCGCGTCGCCGACGCCCTGGCGTACGTACAGCACGAACCAGGGCAGCTGTGACACCGCGAGGACCGCGGCGGGCAGCGCCAGGTGGCTGGTGACCTGACTGAACGTCACCGTGGTGCTCGCGGTGTCGGTGAGCCCGCCCGCGGGAAGCACGTCGAGCTTCAGGGCGAACAGCCACATCGCGAGCAGGCCGAGCCAGAACGGCGGGGCCGCTTCGAGGGTGTACGCGAGCGAGGTGACGCCGCGGTCGAGCCAGCCGCCGGGGCGGCGCGCGGCGAGGACGCCGAGCGCGGTGCCGAGGAGGATCGCGAGGACGAACGCGGTGGCGGCCAGCAGCACGGACCAGCCGATGCGCTCGCCGATGGCGTCGGCGACGGGCTGGCGCAGGGTGCTGGAGTCGCCGAGGTCGCCCTGGACGGCCGAGGTCAGCCAGTCCCACCAGCGGCTGACGAGCGGCTTGTCGACGCCGAGGTTGGCGCGCAACTGGTCCAGGTTCTCCTGGGACGCGGTGAGCCCGGCCGTGCCCGCGTACGCCTTGACGGGGTCGAAGGGCGAGGCTTCGGCGACGGCGAAGACGCCGAAGGTGACGACGAGCAGGACGGGGACGGCGAACACGGCCCGTCGTGCGACGAGCCGTGCCATGGGCGCCCAGGGGACCCCGCGGGCCCCCCGGGCGCGCCGCTTGTCGGGCGCGGACGTCACTTGTTCGGCTGCCAGTCCTCGACGTTCCACCACGGGCCCGAGGCCAGGCCGTGGTCGTGCGGCTCGACCTGCGTGGACAGGTCGCCGAAGGACTTGTTCACCACGTACAGGTGGTCGATGTGCGTGAGGAAGGTGTAGCCGGGGTTCTTCACCAGCTCGCGCTGGATGGTGTCGTACGCGGCCCGGCGCCCCGCGCGGTCGCCGCTCTTGCGGGCGTCCTCCAGGGCCTGGTCGACCTTGGGGTTGTCGTAGTGCGCCATGTTGTTGAAGCCGTCACCGGCGAGGGAGGACTTCAGGAGGGTGTACTGGTCGAAGTCCGGGTCGGCCGGGGAGCCGCCGCCCGCGAGGACGGCGTCCTTGGCCATGCGCGGCTCGATGACCTCCCAGGTGCCGGACTGCACCTCGATCTTGATGCCGAGCTTCTTGGCGTCGGAGGCGTAGGCGAGGGCGTGCTCCTGGCGGAGCTTGTCGCCGGTGAGGTACCAGAGCGGGAAGGTGGCCTTGACGCCGTCCTTCTCGCGGATGCCGCCCTTGCCGGGCTTCCAGCCGGCGTCGTCGAGGAGCTTCTTCGCCTTGGCGGCGTCGAACTTCCGCTCGGTGCCCTTGGTGAACCAGGGGCTGTCCGTCGGGACGGGCCCGTAGGCCTCCTTGCCGGCGCCTTCGAGGATCGAGTCGACCATGGCCTTGCGGTCGACGCCGATGTCCAGGGCGCGGCGGACGTCGGTGTCGCCCGCGACCTTGTTGCCGGTCGGCAGGGTCACGACGCGGTAGTCGAAGGTCTTGGCGGCGTACGTCTTCTTGTCGCCGTCGGACGCGAAGGTCTTGGCGAGGTTGGGCGGCAGGATGGCGCCGTCGAGGTCGCCGGTGCGCAGCCGGGTGGCGCGCACGTCGTCGTCCTTGATGATCGCCATCGTGAAGTTCTTGATCTTCGGCGCGCCGCCCCAGTAGTCCGGGTTCGCCTTGAAGACGATCTTCTCGCCCTTGGACCACTTCACCAGCTTGTAGGGGCCGGTGCCGACGGGCTTGGTGGAGAAGTCGCCGGTGTTCACGTCCTGCTTGCCCGCGACGTGCTCGGGCGCGATGGGCAGGACGGTGCGCTCGGCGAACGGAGCGTAGGGGTACTTGAGGTGGAAGACGACGCTGTCCGCGCCCTTGGCCTCGACGCTCTTGAGGGCGTCGAGCTCGGTCTTGGAGGCGTTGTTCGTCTTCTTGTCGAGGATGGTCTCGTACGTGAAGACGACGTCCTTGGCCGTGAACGGCTTGCCGTCGCTGAACTTCACGCCCTTGCGCAGCTCGTACGTGTACGTCCTGCCGTCGCCGGAGACCCGCGGGAGCTTCGCGGCGAGCGCGGGCTTCAGCTTCATGCCGGCGTCGTGCGTGAGCAGGCCGTCGAAGATCTTGGAGTTGCCGTCCTTGCCGTAGCCGAGGAGCGGGCTGAGGGTCTCGGGCTCGTACGCGATGCCGACGACGGCGGAGTCCTTGGCGCCGCCCGCACCCTTGCCGTCGTCCGGCGACGAACAGGCCGATGCGGCGACCGCCAGTGCGGCGGTCGCCGCGACCGCGCCCGTGGTCCGTATGGATCGGGCCCTCATGCTCCACACCCCTACTGAAGATCAATCCTTGTTGCGAACAGCTCGCAATTATGCCTCAAGTAATGGGTGTGTAAGGCGCCGGTCCCCTACGACTTTCGGACCAGGCCCAGGTCAGGGCGTTACCGGAGCGGGCAGGTCCACTAGAGCGGCCAGGGTCGCGCGGTGCCGCCCCGCCGTGCCGAGGGCGATCGAGTCGGCCTTGGCCCGCTTCAGGCGCAGCTGGACCGGGTGTTCCCAGGTCATGCCGATGCCGCCGTGCAGTTGCAGCGCCTCCTCGGCGGCGCGCACCGCCATGGGCCCGGCGTAGGCCTGGGCGAGGGCGACGGCGAGGTCCGGGTCGTCGCTGCCGGTGGCCAGGGCGTCGGCGGCGTGCCGGGCCGCGGCGCGCGCGTGGACCGTGCTCAGCCAGAGCTGGGCGAGCCGGTGCTTCAGCGCCTGGAAGGAGCCGACGGGCCGGTTGAACTGGTGCCGTTCCTTCGTGTAGCGCACGGTCTCGGTCACGCACCAGTCGGCGATGCCGAGTTGCTCGGAGGCGAGGAGCCCGGCACCGGCCCGCAGCCCCCGGCGCACCGCGGCCTCCGCTTCCGTGGTGAGCGGCCGGGCGGCGGCCCCGTCGAGGGTGACCGCGGCGAGCGGCCGGGTGCCGTCGAGGGAGGTCAGGACGGTGACGGTGACGGCGTCCTGGGCGGTGTCGACGGCGTACAGGCCGCCGTCGGCGGGGACGAGCAGGACGTCGGCGGCGGCCGCGTCCGCGACACCGGTCACCTCACCGGTCACCGCGCCGCCTGCGTGCCGTACGCGGGCGAGGGCGGCGCCGGGCGCCGTGGCGAAGGGCACCGCGAGCGCGCCGACCGTACGGCCCGAGGCCAGCGCGGCGAGCAGCTCGGCCGCCGCGTCACCCGCGCAGGCGAGCAGCGCCTCGGTCGCGACGACCGCGCTCGTCAGATACGGCACCGGCGCGACCGCGCGGCCGAGTTCCTCCAGGACCACGGCGGCCTCGCGGTGCGTGGCGCCCTGGCCGCCGCGCTCCTCGGGGACGAGAAGCCCGGCGAGGCCCATCTCCCCGGCGAGGGTCTTCCACAGTTCCCCGTCGTGGGGCTGACCGGACTCGATCCGGGCGAGGACACCGGCGGCGTCACAGCGGTCGGCGAGCAGGTCCCGCACGGCGGCGCGCAGCGCCTCCTCTTCCTCCGTGTACAGCAGGTCGCTCGGCGATGTCATCGGGTCAGGTCCTTCCAGGCGACGTCCTTGTCGGTGCGCGGCTCGGGCGGCAGGCCGAGGACGCGCTCGGCGACGATGTTGAGCAGGACCTCGCTCGTCCCGCCCTCGATGCTGTTGCCCTTGGCGCGCAGATAGCGGTAGCCCGCCTCGCGGCCCGTGAAGTCGACGTACTCCGGGCGCCGCATGGTCCAGTCGTCGTACATCAGGCCCTCGTCGCCGAGGAGTTCGACCTCCAGGCCGCTGATCTCCTGGTTGAGGCGGGCGAAGGTGAGCTTCATGCCGGAGCCCTCGGGTCCGGGCTGGCCCGCGACGAGCTGCTGGCGGAGCCGCTCGCCGGAGAGCCGGGCGACCTCGGCCTCGACCCAGAGGGTGAGCAGGCGCTGGTGCAGGTCGTGGGTGCGCAGCTCGGGGCGTTCGCGCCAGGTCCGGGCGACGGGCTCGATCATGCCGCCCCCGCGCGGGAAGCGCAGGCCGCCGATGGCGACGCGCTCGTTCATCAGGGTCGTCTGGGCGACCTTCCAGCCCTCGCCGACCGCGCCGAGGCGGCGGCTGTCGGGGATCGGCACGCCGGTGAGGAAGACCTCGTTGAACTCGGCCTCGCCGGTGATCTGGCGCAGCGGCCGCACCTCGACGCCGGGGTCCGTCATGTCGCAGACGAAGTACGTGATGCCGCGGTGCTTGGGCGCGTCCGGGTCGGTGCGGGCGATGAGGATGCCCCACCGGGCCAGGTGGGCGCTGGACGTCCACACCTTCTGCCCGTCGACCACCCAGGCGTCGCCGCTGCGGACGGCGCGGGTGCCGAGCGCGGCGAGGTCGGAGCCCGCGCCGGGCTCGCTGAACAGCTGGCACCACACCTCTTCGCCGACCCACAGGGGCTTGAGGAAGCGCCGCTTCTGCTCCTCGGTGCCGTACGCGAGGATCGTGGGCGCCGCCATGCCGAGCCCGATGCCGATGCGGCGCGGGTCGTTGTCGGGCGCGCCCGCGGCCTCCAGCTCCGCGTCGACGACGGCCTGGAGGGAGCGCGGCGCGCCGAGGCCGCCGAGCCCCTCGGGGTAGTGCACCCAGGCGAGCCCTGCGTCGAAGCGCGCCTGAAGGAACTCCTGGCGGGGCGTGTCGGTGGGCGGGTGCGCGCGCAGCAACTCCTGGGTGCGGATGACCAGTTCGGTGGCGTCGGTCATGCGGCGGCTCCGTCCGCGCGGCCGGGCTCGACGACCACGCGGCCCGTGGTGACGCCGTCGGCGACGCGCCGGACCGCGTCGGCCGCCCCGGTCAGCGGCAGCCGCTCGCTCACCAGCGGCCTGATCGCGCCCTTGGCGGCGAGCTCGGTCAGCCGCTCGTGGCAGTCGGCGACCGACCCCGGGTCCTTCTGCGCGTACAGGCCCCAGTGCAGGCCGACGATCGAGTAGTTCTTCACCAGGGCGTGGTTGAGCGCGGGCGTCGGGATGGTGCCGCTCGCGAAGCCGATGACGAGGATGCGGCCCTCGAAGGCCACGCACCGCGCGGACTGCGCGTAGGCGGCGCCGCCGACCGAGTCGTAGACGACGTCGGCGCCGCGCCCGCCGGTGGCCTCCTTCACGGCGGCGACGACGTCGTCCGCGCGCCGGTCGAGCACCAGGTCGCAGCCGAGTTCGCGGGCGACCTTCGCCTTCTCGGGGCCGCCGACGACGCCGATGACCCGGGCGCCCGCCGCATTGCCGAGCTGCACGGCCGCGCTGCCGACGCCGCCCGCGGCCGCGTGCACGAGCAGGGTCTCGCCGGCCTGGAGCCCGGCCCGCCGGTGCAGGCCGAACCAGCCGGTCTGGTAGCCGACGTGCAGCGCGGCGGCCTCCGCGTCGTCCAGGGCGTCCGGCGCGGGCAGCAGGGCGGCGGCGTCCGCGACGGCGTACTCGGCGAAACCCCCGTACGGCAGCGCCGGGTTGGCGATCACGCGCCGTCCGTCCTCGGTCTCCCCGCAGATCTCCAGGCCCGGCGTGAACGGCAGCGGCGGGGTGATCTGGTACTGGCCGCGGCACAGCAGCGCGTCCGGGAAGTTGACGTTCGCGGCCCGGACCTTCAGGAGCACCTGCCCCGCGCCGGGCACCGGCCGCTCCGCCTCCTCCAGGCGCATCACCTCCCCGGGCTCGCCGTTGCGGTGTACGTGCCATGCGCGCATGCGGGGCCTCCACGGGGCTTCGGTGGACCGTGCTCCGTTGGATACTAAGCGGTCGCTTGCCTCGTTGGGAACAGGGTGCGACGGTCAGCCGTCCGCCCCGGACCGGCCTTTCGGCTTGGCGCGTACGTGCATCCGCTCCCCCTGCGGCCCGAACAGGCTCAGGAACTCCGCGGGCCCGTCCCCGGTCGAGCCGAACCAGTGCGGCACGCGCGTGTCGAACTCGGCTGCCTCCCCCGCCGTGAGCACCACGTCGTGCTCGCCGAGCACGAGCCGGAGCCGTCCGGACAGGACGTAGAGCCACTCGTAGCCCTCGTGGGTGCGCGGGTCGGGCTCGACGGACCGCGCGGGCTCGATGACCTTGTACGCCTGGAGCCCGCCGGGCTGCCGGGTCAGCGGGACCATCGTCCGGCCGTTGCGCACGATCGGCTTGGCCCGCACCCGCGGGTCGCCGACGGGCGGGGCGCCGACGAGTTCGTCGAGCGGCACCTGGTGGGCGCGGGCGATGGGCAGGAGCAGTTCGAGGCTCGGCTTGCGCCCGCCCGACTCCAGGCGCGACAAGGTGCTGACGGAGATGCCGGTGGCCGCCGAGAGCTCGGCGAGGGTGGCCCCGCGCTCCTTGCGGATCTTGCGGAGGCGGGGGCCGACGGCGGTCAGGACCTTGTCGGTCTCCTGGCCATCGGCGCCCCCGTCCGCGGGGCCGGTGCCGTCGTGAGGTGCTGTGCTTGCCATGTGTTCATTGCAGAATCGGCAAGGCTGTATGTCAATCCCGCATGTCAGACCCACATGTCGGACCCACACGTCAGACCTGCGAAGCGAAGCGGCCTCAGGCGCGGCCGCACACCCGCCGCACACCCGCCGCACGCGCGGCCTCAGCGGCTGAAGACCTCGAACGCCACCGCGGGCTTCCCGCCGAAGCGCGGCGCGACCCGCTGCGCGACGTCGGTGAGGAAGGTGCGGCAGTACTTCTCGGGGTCCTCCTCGGTCAACACCTCCAGGTACGCGCGGTGTTCGAGCAGCGAGCCGATGGCGCGCTCCAGGCCCGGCGTCGCGTCGACCGCGTGCGTCGGCGACGTGGTCCCGGCCACGGCCACCCAGCGCACCCCGTCCCACGGTTCGAGGCCCTGCTCGACGAGCTCCGGGAAGATCCAGCGGTTGCCCGCGTCCGACGCCGCGTCGAGCGTGGCGCGGCCGACGGCGACGTGGTCCGGGGTGTTCCAGGCCACGCCACCCCAGGTGTCGCGGTGGTTGAGCGTGATGACGAGCTCGGGCCGGTGGCGGCGGATCGCGGCGGCGATGTCGCGGCGCAGCGCCGTGCCGTACTCGATGACCCCGTCCTTGTGGTCGAGGAACTCCACCGTCCGCACGCCGACGACGGCGGCGCTCGCGCGCTGCTCCCGCTCGCGCAGCGGCCCGGCCTCGGCGGGCGGCATCGTGTCGATGCCCGCCTCGCCGCGGGTCGCGAGGAGGTACGCCACCTCGCGACCGCCGTCCGTCCATGTGGCGATGGCGCCCGCGCAGCCGTACTCCAGGTCGTCCGGGTGGGCGACGACGGCGAGGGCCCGCTGCCAGTCCTCGGGCATGGGCGCGAGCTGGGCGGCCTGGTCGGTGCTGTGCTGCGGTTCGGTCATAACTGCAGCTTATCCACGAGGTTGGGCACAGAACGCCGTCGGGATCGCTCCGGATATCCGGAGGTCAGGCTTCCCCTCGTACCAGGCCGAGCAGCCGGTCCAGGACCCGCGGCCCGCTCGCCCGCACGCCGTCGTGCTCGTACTCGTCGGTGACCCAGGTGCGCAGGCCCCGGATCGCCCGCGCGGTGCGCAGCGCGTCGTCGGTGTCGACGTACAGGTCGTCGTGGTAGACGGCCGCGGCCACCGGCACGTCGTTCGCGGCGAGGCGGCCGGTGTCGTACAGCGGGGCCCAGTCGGCGCGTTCGGCGAGGAGGTCGGCGGTCTCGCGCAGCGGGCGCAGGGCCGGGTCGCTGTCGAACATCCAGCGCTGCACGGCCTCCCCGGTGAACAGCGGCGGCTCGCCGTTGGCGAGGCTCTTGCCCGCGTCGAAGCGCGGGAACTCGGCGCGCACCCGCTCGGCGGACCACGCGGTGGGCCGCCCGCCCTGGGCGTAACACGCCTCGTGCAGCAGGGCGTACAGCGGATGGCCCGCGTACGACAGGAGGGCGCCCGCCTGCTCCTGGAAGGCGTCCGACAGCTCGTGCCCGGACGGCGTGCGGACGAAGGCGTCCTCCAGGAGGTAGTGCAGGCGGTGGCTGCCGTCGCCGGTGCCGAGCAGGATGCCGAGGGACTGGAAGGCCTCGGCGGTGAACCGGTAGCCGCCGTTCAGGACGGGCTCGTGCTCGGCGGCGAACTCGGCGACGCGGCGGGCCCGTTCGACGTCCTGGGGGTAACGGTCGTAGTGCGCGAGGGACTTGCGCTCCATGCGCGGGTACGCGGCGCGGTACACGTCGTCCGCGTGCCCGTCGAGCGTCGGCAGGCCGCCGGTGATCAGCGCGGCCGCCAGGCCCTCGGGCGCCGACGACAGGTAGTGCACGGCGCAGAAGCCGCCGAAGCTCTGGCCGAGCACCGTCCAGGGCGCGCCGCCGGTCACCTCGCGGCGGATCGCCTCGCAGTCGCGCACGATGCTGTCGGCGCGGAAGTGCGCCAGGTAGTCGGCCTGTTCGCGGGGGCCGCCGCGCAGCGGCAGCGTCTGCCGGTTGGCCGGTGTGGAGCTGCCCGTGCCGCGCTGGTCGAGCAGCAGCACGCGGTAGTCGCACAGGGCGCGGCCGAGCCACGCCTGCGCACCGCTGAACCGATTCGCCCCGAAGCCGGGTCCGCCCTGGAGGTACACGAGCCACGGCAGGTCCGCGTCGGCCTTGGACGCCGCGACGCACTCCCGCGCGAACAGCTCGATCCGCTCCCCCGCCGGGTCGTCGTGATCGAGCGGCACGGTGAACCTGCGGTCGGTGAGGACGACTCCGGGCTGGCGGTAGGTGACGGTCAAGAGGACTCCCGAACGCGTACGACAGATGCGGGGGCAACGTATCGCAACCCCTGGGTGGCCGCGTACCCTGCGCTCATCCGATGACCGAGGAGGAGGGGACCGGCGATGCGTGTCGCACTTTTCCTGACCTGTGTCAACGACACGCTCTATCCGGACACGGGCCGTGCCGTGGTGAAACTGCTGACCAGGCTGGGTGTCGACGTCGACTTCCCGATGGCGCAGACCTGTTGCGGACAGGCCCACTACAACACCGGCTACCGCCATCAGGCGGAGCCGCTCGCCCGGCATTTCTCCGATGTCTTCGGGGGGTACGAGGCGATCGTGACGCCGTCCGGGTCGTGCGGCGCGATGGTGCGGGAGCTGTATCCGCGCATGGGCGAGCGGGCCCGCGCGGAGGGCCGGGGCGGTGGGCTCGCGGCCGCCGTGGCGCCGGTCGTGCCGAAGACGTACGAGCTGACGGAGTTCCTGGTGGACGTCCTCGGCGTGACGGACGTCGGCGCGTACTACCCGCACAAGGTCACCTACCACCCCACCTGTCACGGCCTGCGCTCGCTCGGGCTCGGCGAGCGCCCGGCGCGGCTCCTCAAGGCGGTCAAGGGGCTCGAGCTCGTGGAGCTGCCCGGCGCGCGGGAGTGCTGCGGCTTCGGCGGCACGTTCGCGGTGAAGAACGCCGACGTCTCGGCGGCGATGGGCACGGACAAGGTGCGCGCCGCGGAGTCGACCGGCGCCGACGTGCTGTGCGCGGCCGACAACTCCTGTCTGATGCACATCGGCGGCACCATGGCGCGGCTGCGCACGGCGATGCGGCCGGTGCACCTCGCGGAGATCCTGGCGAGCACGGAAGAGGAGCCCTGGTCATGACCGGCACGTTCGTGGGGATGCCCGCGTTTCCGGAGGCGGCGCGCGAGGCCGTCGGCAATCGGACGCTGCGCGCCAACCTCCGCCACGCCACCCACACCATCCGCGACAAGCGGGCCCGTGCCGTCGCCGAGCTCGACGACTGGGCGCGCCTGCGCGAGGCGGGCAAGCGCATCAAGGACGAGACGCTGCGCCATCTCGACCGCCATCTGCTGCGGTTGGAGGAGTCCGTCACCGCCGCGGGCGGCACCGTGCACTGGGCGAAGGACGCCGCCGAGGCGAACCGGATCGTCGCCGACCTGGTGAAGGCGACCGGGGAGCGCGAGGTCGTCAAGGTCAAGTCGATGGCCACGCAGGAGATCGGGCTCAACGAGGCCCTGGAGGCCGAGGGCATCCGGGCCTACGAGACCGATCTGGCCGAGCTGATCGTGCAGTTGGGCGAGGACCGGCCCTCACACATCCTCGTCCCCGCCATCCACCGCAACCGCGGCGAGATCCGGGACATCTTCCGCGACCGGATGGCGGCCTGGGGCCGCCCCGCCCCGGACGGCCTCACCGACACGCCCGCCGAGCTCGCCGAGGCCGCGCGCCTGCACCTGCGCGAGAAGTTCCTGCGCGCGAAGGTCGGCGTCTCGGGCGCCAACTTCATGGTCGCCGAGACCGGCACGCTCGTCGTCGTCGAGTCCGAGGGCAACGGCCGGATGTGCCTGACCCTGCCGGAGACGCTGATCTCCGTCGTCGGCATCGAGAAGGTGGTGCCGACGTGGCGGGACCTGGAGGTGTTCCTGCAGACCCTGCCCCGCTCGTCGACCGCCGAGCGCATGAACCCGTACACGTCGATGTGGACCGGCACCACTGATTCCGACGGCCCGAGCGCCTTCCACCTGGTGCTGCTCGACAACGGCCGCACCGACACCCTCGCCGACGAGGTCGGCCGCCAGGCCCTGCGCTGCATCCGCTGCTCCGCCTGCCTCAACGTGTGCCCGGTGTACGAGCGGGCGGGCGGCCACGCGTACGGCTCGGTGTACCCGGGCCCGATCGGGGCGATCCTCAGCCCTCAACTCCGGGGCACGCAGAGCGAGATCGACGCGTCCCTGCCGTACGCGTCGAGCCTGTGCGGCGCCTGTTACGAGGTGTGCCCCGTCGCCATCGACATCCCGGAGGTCCTGGTGCACCTGCGGGAGCGGGTCGCGCAGGGCGGCGAGGTGACCCGGCGCGGCGTGAAGGTGACGCTGCGGCCCGCGAAGGGGCACGCGGTGGAGCGGGCGGCGATGCGGGCGGCGCGCTGGGCCTTCGGCCGGCCGCGGGTGCTTCGGACGGGGCAGCGCCTCGCGTCGCGCACCCGCTCGCTGCACCCGCGCGCCCTGCCGGGCCCCGGCCGGGCCTGGAGCGCCACGCGGGACCTGCCGCCGGTGCCCGCCGAGCCGTTCCGCGACTGGTGGCGGCGTACGCACGGCGAAGGGAGCGGGGCGTGAGCAGCAGGGACGCGATCCTCGGCCGGATCAGGCGGGCGCTCGGCCCGGAGCCGCACGACCCGAACGGCTCGGACACCTCGTACGCGGCGTACGAGGCGTACGAGGCGTACGAGGCGTACGAGGCGTACGAGGCAGCCGTGCCGCGCGACTATCTGCGCGAGCACGGCGCGCGCACCGAGGCGGAGACCGTCGACCTGCTCGCCGAGAACCTCGCCGACTACCGGGCCGTCGTGCACCGCACGGACGCGGACGGCCTCGCGGAGCTCCTGATGCGGCTGCTCGCCGCGCGGGGCGCGCGGACGGTGGTCGTGCCGCCCGGCCTGCCGCCGTGGTGGCTGAAGGCCGCCGACCCCGTCCGCGTCCACGACCGCGCGGCGCACACCCCGCAGGAGCTCGACCGGGTCGACAGCGTCGTCACGGGCTGCGCGGTCGCGATCGCCGAGACCGGCACGCTCGTGCTCGACGGCTCCCCCGACCAGGGGCGCCGCCGGATCACGCTGGTCCCCGACCACCACATCTGTGTCGTGCGCGTGCCCGACCAGGTCGTCTCGTCCGTGCCGCTCGCCCTCGAACGGCTCGACCCGGCGCGCCCGCTCACATGGATCTCGGGCCCCTCCGCGACCAGCGACATCGAGCTGGACCGGGTCGAGGGGGTGCACGGCCCGCGCACCCTGGAGGTGGTCCTTGTGAGCGGGATGTGAGCGGCGCGGTTAGCGTGAGGGAATGATCCGGTTCGAGCAGGTGACCAAGCGCTACCCGGACGGCACGACGGCCGTGGACGACCTGTCGTTCGAGGTCGCGGAGGGCGAGCTGGTCACGCTCGTGGGCCCGTCGGGCTGCGGCAAGACGACCACGATGATGATGGTGAACCGGCTCATCGAGCCGACGTCGGGCCGCATCCTCGTCGACGGCCAGGACGTCTCCGGCGTCGACCCGGTGCGCCTGCGCCGCCGCATCGGCTACGTCATCCAGCAGGTGGGGCTCTTCCCGCACCGCACGATCCTCGACAACACGGCGACCGTGCCGGCGCTCGTCGGCTGGAAGCGGGCCAAGGCCCGGGCCCGGGCCGCCGAACTCCTCGACCTGGTCGGCCTCGACCCTAAGACGTACGGCCCCCGCTACCCCGAGCAGCTCTCCGGCGGCCAGCGCCAGCGCGTCGGCGTGGCCCGCGCGCTCGCCGCCGATCCGCCGGTGCTCCTGATGGACGAGCCGTTCGGCGCGGTCGACCCGGTGGTGCGGGAGCGCCTCCAGAACGAGTTCCTGAACCTCCAGCGGACCGTGCGCAAGACCGTCCTGATGGTCACGCACGACATCGAGGAGGCAGTGCGGCTCGGCGACCGGGTCGCGGTGTACGGGCAGGGGCGCATCGAACAGTTCGACACGCCGGGCGCGGTCCTCGGCACGCCCGCGTCGCCGTACGTCGCCGAGTTCGTCGGCGCGGACCGGGGCCTGAAGCGGCTTTCGGTCACCGCGATCGAGGCCGACGACCTGGAGCAGCCGCCGGTCGCCCGCCTGGACGAGCCCGCGACGCAGGCCGCGGCCCGGCTCCGCGCCGAGGACGCCCGCTGGGCGATGGTCCTGAACGCCGACGGCGACCTGCACGGCTGGGTCGGCGTCGACGAGGTCGCGCTTGCCGGGGACGGCGCCACGGTCGGGGATCTGGCGCACCGCATGAACTCCTGGGTGCCGGTGGGTGCCCCGCTGAAGCAGGCGTTCGGCGTGATGCTCCAGCACGACGCCGGGTGGGTCGCCGTCGTGGACGGCGCCCGGTTCGTGGGGGTGCTCACGCCCGCGAAGCTGCATGAGGCGTTGCGGCGGTCCGTGGATGCGGATGCCCACGGGGTGGGGCGGGGGGACGTGGAGTTCGACTCCGTTGCCGATGCGTGAGCGGTGGATTCGGTGTTTGTCTGCGGGTTCGTTTGGGCTGGGCGCGCAGTTCCCCGCGCCCCTTCGGGGCGCTGCCCCTCCCCCGTCTCAGGTACGGCGGGCCAAGAGGTAGCCACGGTGGGTTTCCACTTCGCCAGAGCCAGGGGCTCGTTCCATGCGCATCTCCACTGAGAACCCCGCCTCCTCCAAGAGCTGGGCGGTCTCATCGACCGCCAGGAAGCGGAAGTCCAAGTCCACCTCGTGGTCCCACCACTCGTCGAGGTGGCGGATCTCCGTGCCGATGTGGAAGGAGAGGAGCAGCAGGCCCGCGGGGCGCAGGACGCGGTGGAACTCCTTGAAGGCGGGGCGCAGTTCGTCGGGGGGCAGGTGGATGATCGTGTAGAGGGCTACCGCCGCGCCGAACTCGGCGTCGGCCGCGGGCAGTCCGAGGAGGTCGCCCTCGCGGAACTCCACCTGCGGATAGCGGCGGCGGCCCTCGGCGACCATGCCCGCGGACAGGTCGATCCCGACGGTGCGGACGCCGAGCCCGGCGAGGTGGGCCGCCACGTGCCCGGGGCCGCAGCCGAGGTCGGCGACCGGCGCGCACCGCGGCGCCCGCTCCACCAGGGCGGCCAGGAGCGCCCGGTCGAGCGGCTTGGCGTCGAGCTCGTCGTGCAGTCGGTTCGCGTACTCCTCGGCGACGGTGTCGTAGCTGCGGCGCGTCCTGTCGTGGTCCCCGTGATCGGCCATGCGGTCAGCATCGCATCCCCCGATCGGCGCCCTACAGCAGGCCCTTGTCCTTCAGGTACTTCTCCGCGACGTCCTCCGGGAGCCGCCGCCAGCTGTCCACCTGCCGGTTCAGGGACGCCAGGTCGGCGGTCGTCAGGACGGTGTTGAGGCGGCCGAGCGCGCGGGCGACGCGCTCGCTGCCCGCGCGGGAGCGGTTGACGACCGGGACGATGTGGTCGGCGTTCTGGAGGTGCTTGTCGTCGGCCAGGAGCACCAGGCCGAACTCGTCGAGCGTGGCGTCCGTCGAGGTGGTGAGCACCATCTGGTCCCGGCCGCTCTGCACCGCCTTCTTGGCCTGGGTCGTGCCGACGCCCTTGGGGTCGACGGCGGTGATGTCGATGCCGTACACCTTCTTCAGACCCGGCTCGCAGTAGGGGCGCTGCACGCACTCGTCGCCCGCGGCGAGGCGCACCTTCAGGCCGGACTTCCCCAGGTCGCTGAGGGTCTTGAGGCGGTGCTGGCGCGCGTACGGGGCCGCGACGGCGAAGGCGTTCTGGTCGACGGCCCGGCCGGGGGCGAGGACGGTCAGGCCGCGCTTGTCGGCGAGTGCGCGCAGGGCCTTCATGGTCGCGCCGAGGTCGGGCGAGCCGACGGGCTTCGCGTCGGCGCCGTTGACCTTGGCGTTCAGCCAGTCCGCGAACGTCGCCGCGTACTCGGGCACGACGTCGATCTGGCCGGACTCCAGGGCGGGTTCGTACAGCTCGCGGTTGGCGACGGACAGGAACTCCGTGCCGTATCCGGCCTTGTTGAGGAGCAGCGCGTACATGTGCGCGAGGAGGTCGCTCTCGGTGAAGCCCGCGGAGCCGACGACGAGGTGCTTGCTGTCGCCGGGGGTCGCGGTGACCTCGTCCTGCTTCTCCAGGGACGGTCCCGTGTCGCAGCCCGCGGCGAGCACGGCGGCCGCGAGGAGCACCCCGCAGCGGGTGCGCCACCTCATCCCGCTCCTCCGTTCCGTACGGCCCTGGCCCAGCCGGGCGCGAGCCGCTCGGCGACTTCGAAGACACCTTCGACGAGGAGGGCGAAGGCGGCGACGAGCACCGCGCCCGCGACGACCTGCGGCGTGCTCGCCAGGTTGAAGCCCGCCGTGATGATCCGGCCGAGCCCGCCGCCGCCCGCGAGCGCCGCGATGGTGGCGGTGGCGACGAGCTGGACGGCGGCGATCCGCACCCCGCTCATGATCAGCGGCAGGGCGAGCGGCGCCTCGACCCGCCACAGCATCTGTCGCCCGGTCATGCCCATGCCGCGCGCGGCCCGCACGATGTCGCGGTCGACGCCGCGCATGCCGACGTACGCGTTGGTGAGCAGCGGCGGCACGGCGAACAGGACGAGGGCGACGACGGTGGGGCCCTCGCCCCAGTCGCCGATGGGCGTGAGCAGGAGCAGGACGAGCACCGCGAAGGTCGGCACGGCGCGGCCGACGTTGGAGATGTTCACGGCGAGCGCGCCGCCCCTGCCGAGGTGGCCGAGGACCAGGGCCACCGGCAGCGCGACGAGGCAGCTGACGAGCAGGCACACCACGGTCAGGACGAGGTGCTGGGCGAGCCGGTGCCAGATGCCGCCGTCGCCCGACCAGTGGGCGGGGTCGGCGAGCCAGTCCCAGGCGTCGGCGAGGGTCTTCATGCGCGGGCCGCCCGCGTCCAGGGCGTGATGAGGCGCTGCACGCCGAGCAGCAGCAGATCGGCGAGGACGGCGATGACCACGCACAGCACGGATGCGGTGAGGACCTGGGCCTTGAAGTAGGTGTTCATGCCCGCGTAGATCAGGTTGCCGAGCCCGCCGAAGCCGACGATCGCGCCGACGGTGACGAGGGAGACCGCGGAGACGGTGGCGATGCGCAGGCCCGCCATGGCGGCGGGCAGGGCGAGCGGCAGTTCGACGGTGAGGAGCAGGCGGATGGGCCCGTAGCCCATGCCGCGGGCGGCCTGCCGGGTCTCGTCGGGCACGGCGCGCAGGCCCGCGAGGATGTTCCGTACGAGGAGCGTCAGGGAGTACAGGACGAGCCCGGCGACGACGAGCGCGGCGGAGAGCCCGTACAGGGGCAGGAGCAGCGAGAACATCGCGAGCGACGGGATCGTGTACAGGACGGTGGTGAGCGCGAGGACGGGCCCGGCGGCGAGGCTCCAGCGGCGGGCGGCGACGGCGAGCGGCAGCGCGACGGCGAGCGCGATCAGGACGGAGACGGCGGTCAGCTCCAGGTGCTGGAGCACGGCGTCGGTGAGGATCTGCCGGCGCGTGCTCAGGTACTCGCCGCAGATCCACTCGTTGCGCGCGAGGCAGTCGTCCGGCGGCGTCGTCACCTCTCCATTCCACCGGGGCGGGCGGGGGACGGCGCGTCTTGGTCACCCGTACGGGGGCCGGGGCCCGCCGCGGCGGGCGGACGCGGAGACATACGCGGAGACGTACGCGGAAACGCACGCGGGGGCGGACGCCCTCTGTCGCGCCGCCGCCCGGCCGCCCTATGCTTCCGGGCCGACGCGTCCTGGGAGGACTGATGGCTGTCGGACCCGCGACCAGTGAGACCGTCTACGAACCCGTGCCCTACTGGGCCAAGATCCCGCACGGGATCTGGCTGCAGGAGGCCACGTCCGTCGCCGTCGACTCGGAGGACCGGGTCCACGTCTTCAACCGCGGCAACATGCCGGTCCTGGTCTTCGACCGGGACGGCCACGTCATCGACATGTGGGGCAACGAAACGCCCTTCGCGGGCACCGAGTTGGCCGAGAACCCGTACGGGACGCTGACGCCGCGCTGGAAGGGCTGCCGCTTCCTGCACCCGCACGCCGTCACCATCGACCATGAGGACCACCTCTGGCTCGTCGACGACATCGGCAACCGGATCACCAAGACCGACCTGAAGGGCAACACGCTCCTCACCCTCGGCACCGGCCGCCCGACCGGCTTCCAGAGCGGCGAGCCCTTCAACCGCCCCACCGACGTGGCGGTCTGCCCGGCGACGGGCGACCTCTTCGTGTCGGACGGCTACGGCAACTCCCGCGTCCACCGCTACGACGCGGCCGGCAGGCACCTCGCGTCGTGGGGTGGGCCCGGCTCCGACGAGGGCCAGTTCAGCCTGCCCCACAACATCGCCCTGTTCGGCGACGACGCCGTGATCGTGTGCGACCGCGAGAACCACCGCGTCCAGGTGTTCTCCCTGGACGGCGCGTTCCGGGCGTCCTGGCACGCCCACAAGGCGGCCGCCGTCTGCGCGGGCAGGGGCGCGGACACCAACGTGTACGTCGCGGAGCACGGGCCGCCGCCGGTGCAGCAGGGCGTGCCGGGGCTCGGCCACCGGATCCAGATCTACGACCGCGAGGGCCGCCGCGTCACCAGGTTCGGCGCGGACCTGCCCGGCGAGGCCCCGGACCAGTTCAACTGGCCGCACAGCGTCGCGGTGGACTCCGAGGGCAGCGTGTACGCGGCGGAGGTGTCGTACATCGAGGCCGGAGCCAAGCTCACGCCGCCGCGTGAGC
>NZ_JBHYJH010000165.1:0-20043 GCF_042740445.1 Streptomyces sp. NPDC059003
CGGGGTGCCAGGGGCGGCAGCCCCTGGTTTCGGTGAAGGGGCGGGACTGGGGCGCCCCGCGAGGGCCCCGCCCTACAGCAAGAACCACCCATGCCCCCCATACCAGTGCCCGCCCGCGCGGAGATGATCCCCCACGGCCCGCTCAACCCGCGTGCGCCGCGGCAACCGCCCCACCGGCAGATCACGGTCACCGAAGACGAAGCCGACCGGCACGGTGTCGTCCGGCTCCTCGTCGCCGTACGTCGTCGCGAGCCGGAACCGCTCCTGGAAGGCCACGATGTTGGAGTCCGCGGGCAGATAGTCCTTCAACTGCGGGTCGAGCAGCCACGAGTGGCACACGGCCACCCGATAGCGCTCCGCGGGAAAGTGCCGGGGGAAGAACTCCCGCGCCAGGGCCACGGACTCATCGCACGCCCGCGGCGACAGCGGACCGCTGAAGTCCGGTATGTGCACGCTCAGGCACAGGTCGCCGGGCCCGGCCCCGAGCCCGGCCGCCGCGACCGCCGCGCCCATGCGCTCACCGAGCCGGGCCCGCTGGTACTGCAGCCGCCCCAACTGGTAGAGCTCGCCCCGGAAGTGCAGCGCGTTCCAGCCGGGCACCGGCACGCCCCGGCTCTCGTGGCCCCTGCGGTGCACGGCCATGTGCCGGCCGAGGTCGGCGAGGGTGCGGCGGGCGGTGTCGTCGGGTATGCCGTGGCGACGGTGGTAGGCGCGCACATGCGGCAGCGCGGCGACGAAGACGTACACGTAGAAGCAGGTGCCGAGCTCGCCGAGCTCCTCGGGGAGCACCGGCATGCGCGGCTGCTTCCCGGGCTCGCCCATGGTCCGCACGAGCGCGTCGACACACCGCTCAAGCAGCCACCGCGTGTCGTCGTGCCCCTCGACCCGGGCGCGCAGGGCGATCAGCTCGTTGATGTCCTCGTGCGGCACGGCGAGGTCGAGGAGGACGTCGGGCAGCGCGTCGGCGTCCGGCAGGACGGCCGCCGCCCTCGGCTCCCCCGCGTCGTCGAGCTCCTTCAGCCACGCGGCGAGCCCCTCGTCACTCTCCGCCGCGGCCCGCAGCACGTCCAGCACAGCCCCACCTACCCCTCGGTCGCCCCTTCCGCTCCGCCCACGCCGGGTGGACCCTGGAAGGAGGAGATGACGTCTCATGCGCACAGGCAGCGAACCGGTGACCGCACGCAGCCCTCTGCGCATGCGCTTCTGGTTCAGCGTATGGGGCTTGATCTGGGCGACCGCGGGCACGGTGGCCTTCGTCCTCGCGGACCGGCCGCAGTGGGCCGTGGCGTGCGGGATCCTCTGGCTCGTGATCGTCGTCGACATGGCCCTCGTCGTCCGCCACATCCGCCAGGGCCCGCACTACCAGCCGGGCCGCGACGTACCGCCGTACGAACCCCCGGAGACCTGAGCGCCCCGTTACGTCCCGTCCTACGCGTCGTCGCTGTCGAACCGCGCCGCCGCCAGGTACTCCGGCTGCGGGTCGAGCGCGGCCGCGAGCCTGAAGTGCCGTCTGGCCTGGTCCGGGCGCAGGGCGCGCTCATAGGTGCGGGCGAGCGCGAAGTGCGCGAACGCGTTGTCCGGCTCGCGCTCCAGGACGATGCTGAACTCCAGCTCGGCGGCGCGCAGTTGGGCGGAAGCGAAGAACGCGCGGGCGCGCAGGAGCCGCGCCGCCGTGTTCTCCGGGTGCGCGGCGATGACGGTGTCGAGGAGCTTCACCGCGCCCCGCGGGTCACGCGCGGCGAGCAGCTGCTCCGCCGCGCGGAAGTCGATGACATGGCTCTCCGGGCTGCTTTCGGGCACGCCGAACTCCTTCCCTTGCTCAGCACACTCAACGCCCGCACCGGGCGTCCGTATTCCGGGCCCCGGCCCCTTCCGGTGACGGCGCGCGCCGACTACCCGGCCACCAGGGCGAGCCCGAGGCCCACCACGACCAGACCGGCGCCCGCGATCACGAACACCCGGTCGATGCCCCGCCGTTCCCCGCCGAGCACCACCACGTCCCGCGGGTCGTCGGGGTCGTAGGCGATCTGCAGGCGCGCACCGGCCGGCAGCGGCCTGCGCCTGCTCACGGGCACCGGCGAGACGATCTCGACGACCCGCCCGTCCTCGGTCTCGAACTGCAGCTGCGGCCGGTCGGCGCCCTGCCGCACGGCCTTGACGAGGGCCTCCGTGACCAGGCCCGACTCGGTGATGCGCCGGGTCTGTTCGAGGCCGTACGCGCCGGCGAGCAGCGCGACGAGCCCGCCCAGGGCGGTGAACGCCGCCAGTACGACCACAGCCCCGCCCCTCTCCGCCGCGCGCCTAGGCCTGCGCGGCCCGCCGCCGCAGGTCCTGCCAGACGGCCGCCACCCGTTCCTCCAGGTCCGCGAGGACGCCGTCGTTGTCGATCACGATGTCGGCGATCTCCCGGCGCTTCTCGCGCGTCACCTGGGCCGCCATCCGCGCGCGGGCGTCGTCCTCGCTCATGCCGCGCAGCCGTACCAGGCGGTCGAGTTGGGTCTCGGGGCTCGCGTCGACGACGACCACCACGTCGTACAGCGGCGCCAGGCCGTTCTCGGCGAGCAGCGGCACGTCGTGCACGACGACGGCGTCGGCCGCGGCGGCCCGCTCCAGCTCCGCGGAGCGCGCGCCCACCAGGGGGTGCACGATCGCGTTCAGAGCGGCAAGACGCGCGGGGTCGGCGAAGACGATGGCGCCGAGCTTCGGCCGGTCGAGGCTCCCGTCGGGCGCGAGCACGTCCGTGCCGAAGGTCTCCACGACCGCCGCGAGGCCGTCCGTGCCGGGCGCGACGACCTCGCGCGCGATCCGGTCGGCGTCGATGAGGACGGCCCCGGACGCGACGAGCAGCCGCGACACCTCGCTCTTGCCGGCACCGATGCCGCCGGTCAGGCCAACTTTCAGCATGACGGGCAGCTTAGGCCCTGCCCCGATGGCATGTCCCTGGGGCCTGCCCGCCGGGTCGGCCGGGCCTGCTCGGCCCGCGTCAGCCGTCGCCCTCCCGCTCCGCGAGGAAGCGCTCGAATTCCTGGCCGATCTCGTCCGCCGACGGGATGTCCACCGGCTCCGCGAGCATGTTGCCGCGGGTCTGCGCGCCCGCCGCCGCGTCGTACTGGTGCTCAAGGCCCTGGACGAGGGCGACCAGCTCCTCGTCCCCCTCCTGGATCTGCCGGTCGATCTCGGTCTGGGTGCGGTGCGCCTCCGTGCGCAGCGCGTGCGCGGCGCCGGGCAGGACCAGGCCCGTGGCGGCGGTGATCGCCTCCAGGACGGTCAGGGCCGCGTCCGGGTACGAGGAGCGCGCCACGTAGTGCGGCACGTGGGCGGCGACGCCGAGGACGTCGTGGCCCGCCTCCTCCAGGCGGTACTCGACCAGGGCCTCCGCGCTGCCCGGCACCTGCGCCTCGTCGAAGGGGCTCGCGTGGCCCGGCATCAGGTCCGTGCGGTTGCCGTGCGGCGTCAGGCCGACCGGGCGGGTGTGCGGTACGCCCATGGGGATGCCGTGGAAGTTCACGGAGAGCCGTACGCCGAGGCGCTCGACGATCTCCTTGACGGCGGCGGCGAAGCGCTCCCACTCGATGTCCGGCTCGGGCCCGGAGAGCAGCAGGAAGGGCGCGCCGGTGGCGTCCTGGAGCAGCCGCACGTCCAGGGTGGGCTCCTCGTACACGGTCCAGCGGTCGCGGCGGAAGGTCAGCAGCGGGCGCCGGGCGCGGTAGTCCACGAGCCTGTCGTGGTCGAACCGGGCCACGACCTGCCCGGGAAGGCTGTCCACGAGCCGCTCGACGATCTGGTCGCCGGTCTCGCCCGCGTCGATGTATCCGTCGAAGTGGTAGAGCATGACAAGACCGGCCGACTCCTGGGCGAGCGCCATGTCGACGACCGCGAGCCCCTTCGGCTCCCACGCGTACAAACCCTGCGGATCAAGCACAGTGACCGCTCCTCCTCGTGTTCATAGAGCAGAACACGCCCCCGGGAGCGGGCATTCCCGCGCGGCGCACCGCCCGCCCGCCGGCTCTCCGCGGCGGCACGCACCGGGGTTCGTATGCATGAACTCCGGCAGCGCCAGGCGGAGTTCATGGTCCAGACCTTGACGCACACATGCCTCGCCTCTACCGTCTCGACGCACCCGAGCGTTCAGAATGCCGCCCCTAGTTCAGATAGAAGAACGCAGTGATCAGTCGACGGAACCGGAAAGGCATCCCATGCGCACCCGTTCCCTGCTCGCCCCCGTACTCGCCGCCGTCACCGCCACAGCCGGCCTCGCCCTGACCGCGCACGCGGCCCCCGCCGCCGACACCATCGAGGTGTCCACGGCGGCCGAACTCAAGGCGGCCCTCGGCTCCGCCTCCCCCGGCGACACCATCCACCTCGCCGACGGCACGTACCCGGGGAACTTCAAGGCCGCGACCGCCGCGCGCCCCGGCGCCCGCATCACCCTGACCGGCTCGCCGAAGGCCGTCCTCAAGGCGAGCGGCGGCTACGGCCTCCATCTGAACGGGGCCGCGCACTGGACCGTCAAGGGCATCACCGTCACCGGCGGCCAGAAGGGCATCATGATCGACTCCGCGGACGGGGTCGTGGTGGACGGCGTGACGGTCCACGGCCTCGCCATGGAGGGCGTGCACTTCCGCAAGTCCAGCAGCGACGGCACGATCAGGAACTCACGGATCCACGACACCGGGAACGACAACAGCGGCATGGGCGAGGGCGTCTACGTCGGCTCCGCGAACACCCTCTCCGACCGGAGTGACAACGTACAGATTCTGAACAACATCATCGGTCCGGACGTCGGCGGCGAGGCCGTCGACCTCAAGGAAGGCACGAAGGGCGGCCGCGTCGTGGGCAACACGTTCGACGGCAAGGGCCTGACGGGCAACAACTACGACGACTCATGGATCGACGTGAAGGGCAACAACTACGTCATCGAGGGCAACACCGGCAAGAACACCACGAACAACGGCTTCGAGACCCACACCCAACAGCCGGGCTGGGGCTGCGGCACGGTCTTCCGCACCAACACGTCGGACCTGACCACGGCGACGGGCACCAAACAGCTGGCGATCAACGTCACCAACCAGACCCCCACCTGCCGGACAACGGTCTACGCAAGCAACACGGTCACCGGCGGCAAGGGCCTGACGAACATCCCCGTGACGCCGTGAGCGGCAGCTGACCGGCGCAGCCGGTCTCTTTCCCGCCGCGACGGCGCACGACCACGACGCACGATCCCGGCGGTGCCGAACCGGCCGCGACCCCGCGCCAGCGGCAAAAACGCCTGTGGCCCCGCACCGGATGGTGCGGGGCCACAGGCGTCAGCTACCGCCTAGTGAGCGGCGCGCGGTCAGCTCTGACCGCCGGCCAGCTTCTCGCGCAGCGCAGCAAGCGCCTCGTCCGAAGCAAGGGCACCAGAGGTGTCCGCACCCTCGGAGGAGTACGAACCGCCACCCTGACCGCCCGCGGCCGGAGCCGCAGCGGCCGCGTCGCCGCCCTCGGCCGCCGCCTGGGCGTCGGCCTCGCGGGACTTGATGACCTGAGCCTGGTGCTGCTCGAAGCGCTGCTGCGCCTCGGCGTACTGGGTCTCCCAGGCCTCGCGCTGGGTCTCGTAGCCCTCGAGCCAGTCGTTGGTCTCGGGGTCGAAGCCCTCGGGGTAGATGTAGTTGCCCTGGTCGTCGTAGGACGCGGCCATGCCGTACAGGGTCGGGTCGAACTCGACCGACGCCGGGTCGGCACCGAAGGACTCGTTGGCCTGCTTCAGGGACAGCGAGATCCGGCGACGCTCCAGGTCGATGTCGATGACCTTGACGAAGATCTCGTCGTTGACCTGGACGACCTGCTCCGGGATCTCCACGTGGCGCTCGGCCAGCTCGGAGATGTGGACCAGACCCTCGATGCCCTCGTCCACGCGGACGAACGCACCGAACGGAACCAGCTTCGTGACCTTGCCGGGCACGACCTGGCCGATCTGGTGGGTGCGGGCGAACTGCTGCCACGGGTCTTCCTGGGTCGCCTTCAGCGACAGGGAGACGCGCTCGCGGTCCATGTCGACGTCCAGGACCTCGACCGTGACCTCCTGGCCGACCTCGACGACCTCGGACGGGTGGTCGATGTGCTTCCAGGACAGCTCGGAGACGTGGACGAGACCGTCGACGCCACCCAGGTCCACGAAGGCACCGAAGTTGACGATGGAGGAGACGACGCCGGAGCGCACCTGACCCTTCTGGAGGGTGGTGAGGAAGGTCTGGCGGACCTCGCTCTGGGTCTGCTCCAGCCAGGCGCGGCGGGACAGGACCACGTTGTTGCGGTTCTTGTCCAGCTCGATGATCTTGGCCTCGAGCTCCTTGCCCACGTAGGGCTGCAGGTCGCGGACACGGCGCATCTCGACCAGGGAGGCCGGGAGGAAGCCGCGGAGGCCGATGTCGAGGATGAGACCACCCTTGACGACCTCGATGACGGTACCGGTGACGATCCCGTCCTCTTCCTTGATCTTCTCGATGGTGCCCCAGGCACGCTCGTACTGGGCGCGCTTCTTCGAGAGGATCAGGCGGCCTTCCTTGTCCTCCTTCTGGAGAACCAGGGCCTCGATCTCGTCACCAACCGCGACGACCTCGTTCGGGTCGACGTCGTGCTTGATGGAGAGCTCGCGGCTCGGGATGACGCCTTCGGTCTTGTAACCGATGTCGAGCAGGACCTCGTCCCGGTCGACCTTCACGATGACGCCGTCGACGATGTCGCCGTCGTTGAAGTACTTGATCGTCTCGTCGATCGCGGCGAGGAAGGCTTCCTCGTTACCGATGTCGTTGACCGCAACCTGCGGGGTGGTGGCGGTGGTCTCGGTGCTGCTCGTCATGTGGGAAAGGGCTCCGGTACGGACATTGAAGTCGTAGGTACTGCATGCGCCGGAGCCCGTTTCGCTCTGCAGAAGCCGGACAGCTTAGGAGGCGCGGAATTCCGGGGATCCCGAAGGAAACGGAAAACGCCTCGACAACCGAGGGGACATACAACAGACGCGAGCGCAACCTGCTATGTCTGAGGAACGCAGGCCCGCAGCGCAACTTGTAGCATACGGGGGCCGCCCGACAGGGTCAATGCGCGAAGGCGCACACCCGGGGCGGATCGCCGCATACCCGGCACAAAACGAGTTGTATGAGGCCACACGGGCCGCACTGCGCTCTGCCGCGCCGGGCCCGCGCGGCGGAAGCCCGCAGAGTACCGACGATGGAGCCGATCATCCAAGAGCCCGACGCACCCGAGCCCGAGGCCACCCGGCGCGACGCCGACGTCACCGAGAGTGTCCGCGCCAATCGCGGCTGGTGGGACCGGAACGCGGACGAGTACCAGACCGAGCACGGCACGTTCCTCGGGGACGACCGTTTCGTATGGGGCCCCGAGGGGCTCGACGAGGTCGAGGCGGAGCTGCTCGGCCCGCCGGAGGAGCTGAAGGGCAAGGACGTCCTGGAGATCGGCGCGGGCGCCGCCCAGTGCTCGCGCTGGCTCGCCGCGCAGGGCGCGCGGCCCGTGGCCCTCGACCTCTCCCACCGCCAGCTCCAGCACGCGCTGCGCATCCAGGAGGACGGCGCCGGCGGCCGGGTGCCCCTGGTGGAGGCCGACGCGGGCGCGCTGCCCTTCGCGGACGGCTCCTTCGACCTCGCCTGCTCCGCGTACGGGGCGCTGCCGTTCGTCGCGGAGCCCGTGCGGGTCCTCCGGGAGGTGCGCCGGGTGCTGCGGCCCGGTGGCCGGTTCGTGTTCTCCGTGACGCATCCGATCCGCTGGGCGTTCCCGGACGAGCCGGGCCCCGAGGGCCTGTCGGTGGCGGCCTCGTACTTCGACCGCACTCCGTACGTCGAGCAGGACGAGCGGGGCCACGCGGTGTACGTCGAGCACCACCGGACCGTCGGCGACCGGGTGCGGGACGTCGTCGCGGGCGGGTTCCGCCTGGTGGACCTGGTGGAGCCGGAGTGGCCCGCGTGGAACACCCAGGAGTGGGGCGGGTGGTCCCCCTTGCGCGGAAGCCTGATCCCGGGGACGGCGATCTTCGTGTGCGAGCGGGACTGAGGTTCCGGGACTCCTGAGGCCCCGGGCCCGGGGTCGGTCCGGGACCGAGGGCCGTTTCCGGGCACGGGTGGCGGCGTACGAGACTGAGTGCGTGATCCGTGACGCCGCTCTGAACCTGCCCGTGCGCGAGGCGCTGCCCGCGCTGCGCGCCGCCCTGGAGGGGCCGGGTGCCGCCGTCCTGTGCGCGCCGCCCGGCACGGGCAAGACGACCCTCGTACCGCTCGCGCTCGCGGGTCTCACGGAAGGTGACGAGGGCGGTCCGGTGCGGCGCGTCGTGGTCGCCGAGCCCCGGCGCATCGCCGCGCGGGCCGCGGCCCGGCGGATGGCGTGGCTGCTCGGCGAGAAGGTCGGCGGCCGCGTCGGCTACACGGTGCGCGGCGAGCGCGTGGTGGGCCCGCACACGCGCGTGGAGGTCGTCACGACCGGTGTCCTGCTCCAGCGGCTCCAGCGGGACCAGGAGCTCGCGGGCGTCGACACCGTGGTGATCGACGAGTGCCACGAGCGGCATCTGGACGCGGACACGGTCGCGGCCTTCCTGATCGACGTACGCGAGGCGCTGCGGCCGGAGCTGCGGCTGGTGGCCGCGTCGGCGACCACGGACGCACAGGGGTGGGCGCGGGTCCTGGGCGGTGCCCCCGTAGTGGCGGCCGCCGGTATCGCGCACCCCGTAGAGGTGGTGTGGGCGCCGCCCGCGCGGCCGGTGCGGCCGCCGCACGGGATGCAGGTGGATCCGGCGCTGCTCACGCACGTGGCTTCCGTGGTGCGGCGGGCGCTGCGGGAGCGGGACGGGGACGTGCTGTGCTTCCTGCCGGGCGTCGGGGAGATCGGCCGGGTGGCCGGGCAGCTGGGCGACCTGGACGGCGTGGACGTCCTCCAGGTGCACGGGCGGGCGCCGGCCGCGACGCAGGACGCGGTCCTCTCCGGGGGTGACCGGCGCCGCGTGGTCCTCGCGACATCGGTCGCCGAGTCGTCCCTGACGGTGCCGGGTGTGCGGGTCGTGGTCGACTCCGGGCTCGCGCGGGAGCCGCGCGTCGACCACGCGCGCGGGCTGAGCTCCCTGACGACGGTGCGGGCCTCGCAGGCCGCCGGGAGGCAGCGGGCGGGGCGGGCGGGCCGTGAGGCGCCGGGTGCGGTGTACCGGTGCTGGAGCGAGGCGGAGGACGCCCGGCTCGCCCGCTTCCCCTCCCCCGAGATCAAGGTCGCGGACCTGACGGCGTTCGCGCTGCAGGCCGCGTGCTGGGGCGACCCCGAGGCGTCGGGGCTCGCGCTCCTCGACCCGCCGCCCGCGGGCGCCCTGGCCGCCGCCCGCGACGTGCTCACGGCCATCGGGGCGGTGGACGCGGCGAAGGGGCACGCCACCGAGCGCGGCGGGCGCCTCTCGCGGATCGGGGTGCACCCGCGGCTCGCCCGTGCCCTCCTGGACGCGGCGCCGCAGGTCGGCGGGCGGCGCGCCGCGGAGGTCGTCGCCCTCCTGAGCGAGGAGCCTCCCCGTGAGTACGGGGACGACGTGGCGTCGGCCTTGCGGGGTGCCCGGCGGGGCGGCGACGCCTATGCCGCGCGGTGGCGTACGGAGGTCCGGCGGCTCACGTCGGCCGTGGGGGCCGTGTCGGCGGACGGCGCCCCGGAGAACAGGGGCTCGGAGAACGGCGCCCCGGAGAGCGGGGGTTCGACGGACGAGGGGGTCGCGGGGCTCGTGGTCGCCCTCGCGTTTCCCGAGCGGGTGGCTCGGCGCATGGGCGACGGAACGTATCTGATGGTCGGCGGCACCCGGGCCGAGGTGGGCCCGGGGCCGGCCGGGGCTCCCTGGGTGGCCGTCGCGGTGGCCGACCGGGCCGCCGGTGCGGGGCACGCGCGCGTGCGCCTTGCCGCGGCCGTCGACGAGGGCACCGCCCGCGCTGCCGCCGCCTCGCTGCACGCGGAGCGGGACGAGGTCGTCTGGGCCGACGGCGATCTGGTGGCGCGGCACGTCGAGCGGCTCGGGGCGGTGGAGCTCGCGGTGCGGCCGCTCAAGGACGTGGACCCCGCTCTCGTACGCGACGGGCTCCTCGAAGGGCTGCGACGTGAGGGGGTCGGGCTGCTGCGGTGGAGCCGGGAGGCGGTGGCGCTGCGGGAGCGACTGCGGTTCCTGCGGCGGCACCTGGGCGAGCCGTGGCCCGACGTGTCCGACGACGCGCTGCTCGCGCGGGCCGACGACTGGCTCGAGCCGGAGCTCGGGCGGGCCCGGCGCCGCGCCGACCTGGGCAGGATCGACGCCGGGCAGGCGCTCACGCGGCTGCTTCCGTGGGCGGGCGGCGAGGCGGCCCGCCTGGACGAGCTGGCGCCGGAGCGGGTCGCGGTGCCGAGCGGCTCACGGATCCGGGTCGACTACGCGGACCCGGAGCGGCCCGTGCTCGCCGTGAAGCTGCAGGAGATGTTCGGGCTCGACGACACCCCGCGCGTCGCGGGCGTGCCGCTCCTGGTGCATCTGCTGTCCCCCGCGGGACGCCCGGCGGCCGTCACGGCGGACCTGGCCTCCTTCTGGCGGACCGGCTACCGCGCGGTCCGCGCGGACCTGCGCGGCCGCTACCCGAAGCACCCGTGGCCGGAGGACCCCGCGACGGCCGAGCCGACCCGGCACACGAAGGCCCGCCAGGCCCAACGGGACCCGGGAACCTAGGCGTTGACGGGCTCGGGTTCGGGGTCGGTGGTCGTGGTGGGGGCCGGGTCGTCCGGTCCGCGGCTGCGGGCCTCCAGCCAGAGGGAGAGCGCGATCAGGAGCACCCCGAGGATCAGGAAGCCCCAGGGGAGGTACGAGGTGAGCAGGAGCACCAGGACGCGCTGGGACTTGACCAGGTCGACCGTGTGCGCGATGTAGTCCTCGCGCATCTTCACGTGCCCGGCGAAGACGGTGACCTTGTCGCGGTCGCCGAGGAGGGTGCCGCCGCGCAGTTCGTTGCGCTGGATCTCCTCGCCGTAGACGGGTGCTCCGGTGGTCGGTTCGACCCAGAACTTGCGGACCGTGGTGTACCAGCGGGTGGTGCCGGTCCTGGCGAGGGACTTCGGAGTGATGCCCTTGACCGGCATCGTCTTGGGGAAGGGCACCTTGGTCCAGGGGATGGTCTGCTCGAAGTAGTAGACCTCCAGGCCGCGGAACTTCCGGGTGCCCTTGTAGTGGATGGGCCGGGTGACGCGGGCCTGTGCGTCGAAGTACGCGTAGTCCCGCTTCTCGGTCAGGAAGGGCCACTTGAACTCGAGGCCCTGGCGCTCGACCGGGTCGCCGTCGACGGACTCCCCGGTGGCGTGCACCGGCTCCTGGCTGTGCGCGTCGAAGATGTAGCGCTCGGGGATCTTGGAGACCATCTTGCCGTCGGAGTCCTCCACGTAGGAGAGGGCGTCCCAGACGACGACGTCGCGGCCGGCGCTCTTCTCGATCTCCTTTGACGCCTCCACGTTGCCCTTGAGGGTCTGCACGATGGTGACCTTGTCGACCTTCTCGGCCCTCATCGTGCCGTAGTCGATGAGCGTCGGGTTCTTCGCCTCCAGGACCGCCTCCTGGTACTGGCTCGGCGGGATCTTGGCGAGGCGCGGGAAGGCGTACCAGCGCAGGAGCGGGGACAGGGCCGCGAAGAACACGGCGAAGGCGAGCAGGACCAGGCTGGCCTTGCGGCGCATCTCGGCCCTCCCTAGGGGTGTGCGGGGACGGTCGTGAGCAGCGGTTCGGGCGAGGTCTCGCCGGACGGGGCGCCGATCGCCGTGATCGTCAGGATGAGCGCGAGCGCGACGGCGAGGCCGGTCGCGGCGGCGATGAGGGCACGCATGCGGGCCTCCCGAGGCGCCTTGGAGCCGGGAACTGACTATTCGTCAGGCGGGGGCACCGTAGCAACGCGGGGGCGAGATGAGAACACGTTGCACAGGCTCGGGTGACGTGTGCGGTGACGTGTGCGGCGGCGTACGGGAACCGCCCCCGTGCCGGGTGGCGCGGGGGCGGTTCGCGTACGAGCGGCCGGTGGGCCGGTCCGTCGGCGGGTCGGTCAGCCGGTGGGCCGGTCCGTCGATGGGCCGGTCCGTCAGTCGGTGGGCGTCGCGTCGGGTGTGCCGCTGGGCGTGCCGCTCGGCGTGCTGCTGGGCGTACCGCTCGGGGTGCCGCTGGGCGTGCTCGTGGGCGCCTTCACCTCCAGCTTGACGGTGAGCGTGGCGCCGCCGTCGGTGACGACGCGCAGCAGATACGTGCCGGCGGCGTCGTCGGCGTACATCTTCGGCAGCAGCAGCTTGCCGTTCGCGTCCGTCTTGAGGCCCTTGAGGATGCGGACCGGCTTGCCGGCGGCGTCCTTGAAGTAGGGGCCCTTGTCGTTCACGGTCGGCTTGTCCGCGGACTTGATCATCATGGCGGTGGCGGCGACACCGGCGGCCGTCTTGCCGTCGTACGTCGCCTTGACCTCCAGCTGGTCGGCGAAGGCCTTGCCCGGCTCGCAGACCAGCGGCTCGTCACCGATACGGGCGAGCGCGTCGGCCTTGCGTCCGGTGACGGTCCCCGGCACCTCGACGCGGTCGAGGGTGCGGCCCACGACCAGGGCGCGCACGGTGAACGCGCCGGTCTTCTCGCCCGCGCGCAGCTCGGGCGACGTGGCCGTGCCGGAGCCGGTCGTCGTGACGGTGACGCTGCGGGCGCCGCCCTTGAAGCGCGTGTCCGTGTCCCCGCTGATGGTGAAGCGCACCTTGACCTTGGCCACGCCCTTGCCGGAGCGGTTCTCGGCGCGCACGGCGACGCGCTCGGCGAAGGCGTCGCCCGCGGTCGCGGCGAGCTCGTCCGGGCCCGCGTTCTCCAGGTCGGTGACCTGGTCCTGGGGCTTCGAGGGCGTCGGCGGCTGCGGCGGCCTTGGCTTCTCGGTGCCCGGCCGGCTCCCTTCCTTCGGCGGCTGCTTGTCCGGCGGCGTGGGCTTGGGCAGCGGCTTCGGCGGCGTGACGGACGGCGGGGTGGGCGCGGGCGGCGTGGTCGGGCCGGGGTTCGGGGTCCGCTCGTCGCTGCGGTCCTTCGGGATGCGGCCGGTGCCGTCGGGGATCTCGTGGGTGCCCTTGCGGTAGTACTCCAGCCACGACAGGACCGTGTTCAGGTACTCCGTGGACTGGTTGTAGCTGAGGATCGCGGCGTTGAGGTCGTCCTGGACGGCGAGGTCGCGGTTCTTCCCGCACAGGTAGTGGGCGGCGGCGAGCGCGGCGTCGTAGATGTTGTTGGGGTCCTTCTTGCCGTCGCCGTTGCCGTCCTGGCCGGAGCTCGCCCACGTCGACGGGATGAACTGCATGGGGCCGACGGCGCGGTCGTGCGTGGTGTCGCCGTCGAAGGCGCCGCGGTCGGTGTCGGTGATCTTCGCGAAGCCGTTGCCGTTGAGGACCGGGCCGAGGATGGGCGTGAGGGTCGTGCCGTCCGCGTCGACGCGGCCGCCGCGGGCCTGGCCCGACTCGACCTTGCCTATCGCGGCGAGCAGCTGCCAGGGGAGGTTGCAGCCGGGCCGCGAGGTCTTCACGGCCGCCTCGGCCTTCTTGTACGCGTCGAGGACCGTCGCCGGAAGGCCCGCTTCCGGGTCGCCCTTCGCGGCGCCGCCGCCAGGCTTGGCGGTCGGCGGCACCGGGCTCTTGAGGGGCGGGAGGTCCGTGTAGTACGGCGAGTTACCGGTCGCCGAATCCGCGGCCGGGGGCAGCGTGGAGTCGGCGGCCTGTCCTTCCCGCGGCTGATCCGTCGTCGCCACGCCCGGGGCCTGCGACGCGGCCAGGGCCGCCACCGCCGCGGCGGCGACCGCGGAGGTCACCGCTCCTCTGCGCAGCCGCTTGCCGAATACCGGCGCCATGTCCGTGAACCCCTCCCCTTGACGACCTGTTGACGACCTGCTCATGCCGTCCTGGCGCGCGCGGTGGCGCCCTCAAGGGACGGCTCAGGCGACACTACGACAACTCTCAGCGCCGAGACACCTGTTCGCGTCCGATTTTGTCGGATTGGCCGGTCACGGTCCTGTCCCCGTTTCCCCACCGGCCCCGACCCGTTCATCTCGGCGTACCGCCAGGGGGAAATGGGGCCTGGGTATCCAGCCCGTACGGCGCTCTATGCCAGCCCGTCCGGCGTTTGAGGACGAGCCCGAAGGGCGATCAACGCCGACCGAGTCAACGGTCCCTTCGGGCTCCCGCACCCCCGCCGGAGGCCAACCGCACCCCCGCCGGAGGCTAGTGCGCCGCCGACTCCCAGTCGGCCCCCACGCCCACCGACACATCCAACGGCGCTCGCAGCGACACCGCACCGGCCATCTCCCGGCGCACCAGCTCCTCGACCGCGGCCCGCTCCCCCGGAGCGATCTCCAGGACGACTTCGTCATGGACCTGGAGCAGCATCCGCGAGGCGAGCTTCGCCTCGGTCAGCGCCCGGTCCACATGCAGCATGGCGATCTTGACGATGTCCGCCGCCGTGCCCTGGATCGGCGCGTTCAGGGCCATCCGCTCGGCCATCTCGCGCCGCTGCCGGTTGTCGCTGTTGAGGTCCGGCAGATAGCGGCGCCGGCCCAGCATCGTCTCCGTATAACCCGTGGCGCGGGCGTCGTCCACGACGCGGCGCAGATAGTCGCGGACGCCGCCGAACCGCTCGAAGTACGTGTCCATCAGGGCACGGGCCTCGGCCGCCTCGATGTTCAGCTGCTGGGACAGGCCGAACGCCGACAGGCCGTACGCCAGGCCGTACGACATGGCCTTGATCTTGCGGCGCATCTCCGCGTCGACGGCGGACCGCTCCACGCCGAACACCTGCGAGGCCACGGTCGTGTGCAGGTCCTCGCCGGACGTGAACGCCTCGATGAGGCCCTCGTCCTCCGACAGGTGCGCCATCACGCGCAGCTCGATCTGGCTGTAGTCGGCGGTCATCAGGGACTCGAAGCCCTCGCCGACGACGAAGCCGCGGCGGATGGCGCGGCCCTCGTCCGTGCGCACCGGGATGTTCTGCAGGTTCGGGTCCGTCGACGACAGGCGGCCGGTGGCGGCGACCGTCTGGTTGTACGTCGTGTGGATGCGGCCGTCCGCGGCGATCGTCTTGACCAGGCCCTCGACGGTGACGCGCAGCTTGGCCTGCTCGCGGTGGCGGAGCATGATGACCGGCAGCTCGTTGTCCGTCTGGGCGGCGAGCCAGGCCAGGGCGTCGGCGTCCGTCGTGTACCCGGTCTTCGTCTTCTTGGTCTTGGGCAGGCCGAGCTCTCCGAAGAGGACTTCCTGGAGCTGCTTGGGCGAGCCCAGGTTGAACTCGTGGCCCGCCGCCGCGTGCGCCTCCTTCACGGCCTGCTGCACGGCGCCCGCGAACTGCTGCTCCATGGACTCCAGGTGGGCGCGGTCGGCGGCGATGCCGTGCCGCTCCAGGCGGGCGAGCAGCGCGGACGTCGGCAGCTCGATGTCCGTGAGCAGCTCGGCGGCGCCGACCTCCCCCAGTCGCTCGCCGAACGCGGTGCCCAGGTCGAGGATCGTGCGGGCCTGCACCATCAGCGCCTCGGACGCCGCCTGTTCGTCGTCCTCCGTGCCGAACGCCAGCTGGCCGTCGGCCGCCGCGGCGGGCGCCAGCTCACGGCCCAGATACTCCAGGGACAGCGAGTCGAGGTCGAAGGAGCGGCGGCCCGGCTTGACCAGGTACGCGGCGAGCGCCGTGTCCATGGTGACGCCGTCGACGCTCCAGCCGTGCTCGGCGGCGACGCGCATCACGCCCTTGGCGTTGTTCAGCACCTTCGGCTTCGCGGGGTCGGCGAGCCAGGCCGCGAACGCCTTCTCGTCGGCCTCGTCCAGCTGCGCCGGGTCGAACCAGGCGGCCGCTCCCCCGGCCGCGGCGAGCGCGACCTCCGTGACCGAGCCCGTGCCGAGCGCCCACGTGTCGACGGTCGCCAGGCCGAGGACCGCCTTGCCGTGCTCGGCGAGCCACGGGGCGACCTCGCCGGTGCCGAGCACCGCGCCGTCCAGGTCGACGCCCTCGGCGACGGGGGCCTCCTCCGCCTCCTCGGCGCCCGGGTCCACGGCGAGCAACCGCTCCCGCAGCGACGGGTTACGGATCTCCAGGGTGTCCAGGACCAGCGCCAGGGCCTTGCGGTCGTACGGAGCGCGCTCCAGGTCCGTGACCGTCTTGGGCAGCTCGACGTCGCGCACCATCTCCGTAAGACGGCGGTTCAGCTTGACCGCGTCCAGGTGGTCGCGGAAGTTCTGCCCGGCCTTGCCCTTGACCTCCTCGGCGCGCTCCACGAGCTCCGCGAACGAACCGAACTGGTTGATCCACTTCGCGGCCGTCTTCTCGCCGACCCCCGGGATGCCCGGCAGGTTGTCGGAGGGGTCGCCGCGCAGCGCCGCGAAGTCCGGGTACTGGCTCGGCGTCAGGCCGTACTTCTCCTGGACCTTCTCCGGAGTGAAGCGCGTCAGCTCCGAGACGCCCTTCGTGGGGTACAGCACCGTCACGTGGTCGGTGATCAGCTGGAAGGAGTCCCGGTCACCCGTGACGATGAGCACCTCGAAGCCGGCCGCCTCCGCCTGCGTGGCGAGCGTCGCGATGACGTCGTCCGCCTCGAAGCCGTCCACCGCGAACCGCACCGCGTGCATCGCGTCCAGCAGCTCACCGATCAGCTCGACCTGACCCTTGAACTCGTCCGGGGTCTTCGAGCGGTTCGCCTTGTACTCGGCGAACTCCTCCGAGCGCCAGGTCTTGCGCGACACGTCGAACGCCACCGCGAAGTGCGTGGGCGCCTCGTCACGCAGGGTGTTCGCCAGCATCGACGCGAAGCCGTAGATCGCGTTCGTCGGCTGGCCCGTCGCCGTCGTGAAGTTCTCCGCGGGCAGCGCGAAGAACGCTCGGTACGCCAGGGAGTGCCCGTCCATGAGGAGCAGGCGCGGCCGGTCGCCGGCGGTCGTCTTCTCGGTCTTCTTCGATGCTTTTTCTGCCACGTCCCCGATCCTGCCACGCCCCACTGACACTCGGCCCCGCCCCGCCCTCCGGCCACCCCCGGTGTCGGCCCCGGTGCCGGCCCCGCCACCGCCCCGGCCGCCTCCGGTGTCAGTCCTGCGTGGGAGGATCGGACCCGTACTCGCGTTGTGCGCTCGAAGGGGAGCAGACGATGGCAAGCAAGCCGCCCAAGGGTGACCCGGTCCAGGACGCGCCGCAGGTCGCGGACGCGCAGCACGCCGCCGCCGGACTGCCCGCCATCGGCCACACCCTGCGGGTCGCCCAGCGCCAGATGGGCGTGCGCCGCACGGCCCTGACGCTGCTGCGCGTCAACCAGAAGGACGGCTTCGACTGCCCCGGCTGCGCCTGGCCCGAGCCCGAGCACCGCCACACGGCGGAGTTCTGCGAGAACGGCGCGAAGGCCGTCGCCGAGGAGGCGACGCTGCGCCGCGTCACCCCCGACTTCTTCGCCGCGCACTCCGTCGCCGACCTCACCACCCGCAGCGGGTACTGGCTGGGCCAGCAGGGCCGCCTCACCCACCCCATGTACCTGGCGGAGGGGTCCGAGCACTACGAGCCGGTCTCCTGGGAGCGGGCGTTCGACATCGTCGCCGAGGAGCTGGCCGCGCTCGGCTCACCCGACGAGGCCCTCTTCTACACCTCGGGCCGCACCAGCAACGAAGCGGCGTTCCTGTACCAGCTGTTCGCCCGCGAGCTCGGCACGAACAACCTGCCCGACTGTTCGAACATGTGCCACGAGTCGTCGGGTTCGGCCCTCACCGAGACCATCGGCGTCGGCAAGGGCAGCGTCCTCCTGGAGGACCTCTACCAAGCGGACCTGATCATCGTCGCCGGGCAGAACCCGGGCACGAACCACCCGCGGATGCTCTCCGCCCTGGAGAAGGCCAAGCGCGGCGGCGCGAAGATCATCACGGTCAACCCGCTGCCCGAGGCGGGCATGGAGCGCTTCAAGAACCCGCAGACCCCGCAGGGCATGCTCAAGGGCACCGCCCTCACCGACCTGTTCCTGCAGATCCGCATCGGCGGCGACCAGGCCCTGTTCCGCCTCCTCAACAAGCTGATCCTGGAGACGGACGGCGCCGTCGACGAGGACTTCGTACGGGAACACACCCACGGGTACGAGGACTTCACCGCCGCCGCGCGCGCCGCCGACTGGGACGAGACGCTCACGGCCACCGGCCTGGACCGCGCGGCCATCGACGAGGCCCTGCGCATGGTCCTCGCATCGCGGCGCACCGTCGTGTGCTGGGCGATGGGCCTGACCCAGCACAAGCACGCGGTGCCCACCATCCGCGAGGTCGTCAACTTCCTGCTCCTGCGCGGCAACATCGGCCGCCCGGGCGCCGGCGTGTGCCCGGTGCGCGGCCACTCGAACGTGCAGGGCGACCGCACCATGGGCATCTTCGAGCGGCCCGCCCCGGCCTTCCTCGACGCCCTGGAGAAGGAGTTCGGGTTCGCCCCGCCCCGCCACCACGGCCTGGACGTCGTCCGCGCCATCCGTGCACTGCGCGACGGCGAGGCGAAGGTGTTCTTCGCCATGGGCGGCAACTTCGTCTCCGCCTCCCCCGACACGGACGTCACGGAGGCGGCGATGCGCCGCGCCCGCCTGACGGTGCACGTGTCGACGAAGCTCAACCGCTCGCACGCGATCACCGGCGCCCGCGCCCTGATCCTGCCGACGCTCGGCCGCACCGAGCGCGACCTCCAGGACAGCGGCGAGCAGTTCGTCACCGTCGAGGACTCCATGGGCATGGTGCACGCCTCCCGCGGCCGCCTGAAGCCCGCGAGCCCCCTGCTGCTCTCCGAGCCCGCCATCGTGTGCCGCCTGGCGCGCCGCGTCCTCGGCCCCGCATCGGCCACGCCCTGGGAGGAGTTCGAGAAGGACTACGCCGGCGTGCGCGACCGCATCGCGCGCGTGGTGCCGGGCTTCGAGGACTTCAACGCGCGCGTGGCCGAGCCCGGCGGCTTCGCGCTGCCGCACGCCCCGCGCGACGAGCGCCGCTTCCCCACGGCCACCGGCAAGGCCAACTTCACGGCCGCGCCCGTCGAGTACCCCACGGTCCCCGAAGGTCGCCTCCTGCTCCAGACGCTGCGCTCCCACGACCAGTACAACACCACGATCTACGGCCTCGACGACCGCTACCGCGGCATCAAGAACGGCCGCCGCGTGGTCCTGGTCAACCCCGCCGACGCGCGCACCCTCGGCGTCACCGACGGCTCGTACGTGGACCTCGTCAGCGAGTGGAGCGACGGCGTCGAGCGGCGCGCCCCCGGCTTCCGCGTCGTGCACTACCCGACGGCGCCGGGCTGCGCGGCCGCGTACTACCCCGAGACCAACGTCCTCGTGCCGCTCGACGCCACGGCGGACACCAGCAACACCCCCGCGAGCAAGTCCGTCGTCGTACGCCTGGAACAATCGGCCACCGACTGAGCGTTCGCTCAGCCAGCAACGCCAGTGTTCAGGTGTCGTCGACGAACGGAGCCCGGCCCCATGGGCGAGCAGCACACCACGAAGTTCCCGCAAGAAGTCATCGACGAGTACGCCGGTCTCGGCATCGACCTGCCCTCCCTGTTCTCCGCCGGGCACCTCGGCAACCGCATGGGCGTGCAGGTCCTCGAGGCCTCCGCCGAGCGCGTCGTCGGCACCATGCCCGTCGAGGGCAACACCCAGCCGTACGGCCTGCTGCACGGGGGCGCCTCCGCGGTGCTCGCCGAGACGCTCGGCTCGGTGGGCGCCATGCTGCACGGCGGCAGCCAGAAGATCGCCGTCGGCGTCGACCTGAACTGCACGCACCACCGCGGCGCACGCTCCGGCCTGGTCACGGGCGTGGCCACGCCGGTGCACCGGGGCCGCTCCACGGCGACGTACGAGATCGTCATCACCGACGAGGCCGGCAAGCGGGTGTGCAGCGCCCGCCTGACGTGCATGCTGCGCCCGGTCAGCGAGACCGCAGCGGTCTGACCCTCGCGGGGCGCCCCAGACCCGCCCCTCTACCCAAATCCAAGGGGCTCCGCCCCCTGGACCCCCGGTCCTCAAACGCCGGACGGGCTATGAC
>NZ_JBHYJH010000166.1:0-19958 GCF_042740445.1 Streptomyces sp. NPDC059003
GTGTACGCGTACACCGCCCCCCCTCACCCGTACCGGCCGGGCAGCCGCCTCAGAGCGTCAGCACCGCGAAGGAAGCCGTCAGTTGGACCCCGCCCACGAGCGCGAGCCAGCCCGCGACGCGGTTCAGGCGCAGGCCCCCGGCCACGACCACCGCGGCGAGCAGCAGCGCCCCGCCCAGCGGGAGCCACGCGTGCAGGAAGCCGGGACCGCCGCTGCGGACCGCCTCGGGCGCCCCGGACGTGGTGCCGGACTTGATGACGACCGGGATCCGCTCGCCCTTGCGGGCGGCCACCGACTCGTCGATCACGACCTTCGCGCGCGGCTTGCCGCCGGAGGCGGGCGCGTACGGTCCTGTGCACGTGTCGCCGCCGCAGCGCGCGAGGGACAGCGTGCCCCGTTCCTTCCGCTCGCCGGGGAGCATCACGTACCGGGCCGTGCCCCACGACGCCCAGGCTCCGGCGGTCAGGATGAGGGCCGCGACGAGCCCCGCCGCGCCCCGCAGTGCGTATGCGGGCATGGCCGCGATCCTTGGGGATGTGACCGCGCTCAGTCAACACCCGTCGGCAGACGCCGTCGCGGGCGCCGTCAGGAGTTGTACGCGCTCTGCGCCCGCTCCAGGCCCTCCGTGACCAGGCACTCCACGCCGTCCGCCGCCCGGTCCACGAAGTAGTCGAGCTCCTTGCGCTCCGTCGAGGAGAAGTCCTTCAGGACGAAGTCCGCGACCTGCATCCGGCCCGGCGGCCGCCCGATGCCGAACCGCACCCGGTGGTAGTCGGACCCCATGGCCTTGGTCATCGACTTCAGACCGTTGTGGCCGTTGTCGCCGCCGCCCAGCTTCAGGCGCAGGACGCCGTAGTCGATGTCCAGCTCGTCGTGGACCGCGACGATGTTCGCCGTCGGCACCTTGTAGAAGTCGCGGAGCGCCGTGACCGGGCCGCCCGACAGGTTCATGTACGACATCGGCTTGGCGAGGACGACGCGGCGGCTGCCCGGGCCCATCGGACCGATCCGGCCCTCCAGGACCTGCGCCTGCGCCTTGGCGGCCCGCTTGAAGCTCCCGCCGATCCGCTCCGCGAGCAGGTCGGCGACCATGAAGCCCACGTTGTGCCGGTTCATGGCGTAGTCGGGGCCCGGGTTGCCGAGACCCACGATCAGCCAGGGGGCGCTCGGGTCCGTCGTCATCTGCATGTCTCCTTCATAGCTCAACCGCCGCCCAGCGCCTGGGCGCTGAGCGGCGGTTGACAGCTGACTACGAGCGTACGGCTCAGGCCTCGGCGGCCTCGTCGCCCTCACCCTCGGCCGGGGCCTCCTCGGCCTGCGCGGCCAGGACCTGCAGGACGACGGCGTCGTCCTCGGTGGCCAGGGAGACGCCGGCGGGCAGCTTGATGTCCTTGGCGAGGACGGAGGCGCCGGCCTCCAGGCCCGCGATGGAGACCGTGACGGCCTCGGGGATGTGGGTGGCCTCGGCCTCGACCGGCAGCGCGTTCAGGACGTGCTCCAGGAGGTTGCCGCCGGCGGCCAGCTCGCCCTCGGTGTGGACGGGGATCTCGACGGTGACCTTCTCGCCGCGCTTGACCAGGAGCAGGTCGACGTGCTCGATGAAGCCCTTCAGCGGGTCGCGCTGCACGGCCTTCGGGATGGCCAGCTCGTTCTTGCCGTCGACGTCCAGGGAGAGCAGGACGTTCGGCGTGCGCAGGGCGATCATCAGCTCGTGGCCCGGCAGCGTGATGTGGACCGGCTCGGAGCCGTGGCCGTAGACGACGCCGGGAACCTTGTTCTCGCGGCGGATGCGGCGGGCGGCGCCCTTGCCGAACTCGGTGCGGGACTCGGCGCTGAGCTTGACCTCAGACATGGTGCACTCCTCGTACAAAGGTGAACGGTTGCGTCACCCGGCCATACGACTGGCCTGCTACGAAGAGCGCGTCGATAACGGACCGCCGCACCATATGAGTGCGGCCTCCCTCGCCGAGCAACTTTCACAGTCTACTCGGCGGGGAGGCCGTACCCCAAAACGATCTACGGACCGGTGGCCGTCAGGCTCAGGCCTGCGGGCCGCTCTGCTCCTCGAACAGGCTGGTCACGGAGCCGTCCTCGAAGATCTCCCGGACCGCGTTCGCGATCGTCGGGGCGATCGAGAGGACCGTGATCTTGTCGAGCTCCAGCTCGTTCGGCGTCGGCAGCGTGTTCGTGAACACGAACTCGCTGACCTTCGAGTTCTTCAGGCGGTCCGCCGCGGGACCCGAGAGGACACCGTGCGTCGCCGTCACGATGACGTCCTCGGCGCCGTGCGCGAACAGCGCGTCGGCGGCCGCGCAGATCGTGCCACCCGTGTCGATCATGTCGTCGACCAGGACGCACACGCGGCCCTCGACGTTGCCGACCACCTCGTGGACGGTGACCTGGTTGGCGACGTCCTTGTCGCGGCGCTTGTGCACGATCGCCAGGGGCGCGCCCAGGCGGTCGCACCAGCGGTCGGCGACGCGCACGCGGCCCGCGTCCGGGGACACGACGGTCAGCTTGTCCTTGTCGACCTTCGCGCCCACGTAGTCCGCGAGGATCGGCAGCGCGAAGAGGTGGTCGACGGGGCCGTCGAAGAAGCCCACGATCTGGTCCGTGTGCAGGTCCACGGACACGATCCGGTCCGCGCCCGCCGTCTTCAGCAGGTCCGCCACCAGACGCGCCGAGATCGGCTCGCGGCCGCGGTGCTTCTTGTCCTGACGGGCGTAGCCGTAGAACGGCACGATCACGGTGATGCTCCGCGCGGAGGCCCGCTTCAGAGCGTCGATCATGATCAGCTGCTCCATGATCCACTTATTGATCGGAGCCGTGTGGCTCTGGATCAGGAAGCAGTCCGCGCCACGGGCCGACTCCTGGTACCGCACGTAGATCTCACCGTTGGCGAAATCGAACGCCTTCGTCGGTACGACGCCGATGCCCAGCTGGTGGGCTACCTCCTCGGCCAACTCGGGGTGGGCGCGGCCGGAGAAGAACATCAACTTCTTCTCGCCGGTCGTCTTGATCCCGGTCACAGCACTGTCTCCTCAGACGAGTTCTTCCGCTGCTGCACCCGCGATACATCCAAGAGGTCCCGGAAACATCCCAGAACGTAGGCCGCGCCACGAGACAGCCGATTGGTGTGCACCTATCACGGTACGCGGTATCCGGCGCACCTTTTTCCGGTCAGCTTTCGCCGACCTCGTTCTCCCCGGCCCGCGACGCCGCCTCGGCGGCCTTCGCGGCCGCGCTCCCCGGACGCTTGCGGGCCACCCAACCCTCGATATTCCGCTGCTGGCCACGGGAGACGGCCAGCGAACCCGCCGGTACGTCCTTCGTGATCACCGAGCCGGCGGCGGTGTAGGCACCGTCGCCAATCGTGACGGGAGCCACAAACATGTTGTCCGAACCCGTCCGGCAGTGCGACCCCACCGTCGTGTGGTGCTTCGCCTCGCCGTCGTAGTTCACGAAGACGCTGGCCGCCCCGATGTTCGTGTACTCGCCGATCGTCGCGTCCCCGACGTACGACAGGTGCGGCACCTTCGTGCCCTCGCCCAGCGTCGCGTTCTTCATCTCGACGTACGCGCCGGCCTTCGACTTCGGGCCGAGCCGCGTGCCCGGACGCAGATACGTGAACGGGCCGACGACCGCCGCCGGGCCGATCTCTGCGCTGTCCGCCACCGTGTTGTCCACCCGCGCGCCCGCGCCGACCGTCGTGTCCTTCAGGCGCGTGTGCGGGCCCACCTCGGCGCCCTCGCCCACGTGCGTGGCCCCCTGGAGCTGCGTGCCCGGGTGCACCAGTGCGTCCCGCTCGAACGTGACCGTCGCGTCGACCCAGGTGGAGGCCGGGTCCACGACCGTCACGCCCGCGAGCATGGCCTCCGTGAGGAGCCGGTCGTTCAACACCCGCCGGGCGTCGGCCAGTTGGACGCGGTTGTTGATCCCCGCGATCTCCCGGTGGTCCCCGGCCACGGAGGCGCCCACGCGGTGCCCGGCCTCCCGCAGGATCCCGAGCACGTCCGTCAGGTACTCCTCGCCCTGGCTGTTGTCCGTGCGGACCTTGCCGAGCGCGTCCGCGAGCAGCTGCCCGTCGAACGCGAACACGCCCGAGTTGATCTCCCGGATCGCCCGCTGCTCGTCGGTGGCGTCCTTGTGCTCCACGATCGCCGTGACGGCGCCGGTCGCCGCGTCGCGCACGATGCGGCCGTAGCCGGTCGCGTCGGGGACCTCGGCGGTCAGGACGGTGACGGCGTTGCCGTCGGCGCCGTGCGTGTCGGCGAGGCGCTTGAGGGTCGCGCCGGTGAGCAGCGGGGTGTCGCCGCACACGACGACGACGGTGCCCTCGACGCTGCCGCCGAACTCGTCGAGGCCGATGCGGACGGCGTGGCCGGTGCCGTTCTGCTCCGCCTGGTACGCGGTGCGGACGTCGGGGTCGATCTGGGCGAGGTGCGCGGTGACGCGCTCGCTCTCGTGCCCCACGACGGCCACGAGCCGCTCCGGCGCGAGCTCGCGCGCGGCGGCGAGTACGTGGCCCACGAGGGAACGGCCGCAGATCTCGTGCAGAACCTTCGGGGTGGCCGACTTCATACGGGTGCCCTCACCCGCTGCGAGGACGACGACGGCTGCCGGGCAATTGGCGCTCACGGGGGTGCCCTTCGGCTTCGGATGGGATGGGGTGCGGACATCCGCAGGATACCGGGGCGTAGGGGAGCGGAAATGAGGGCGGGTCCTGACCGTGGTGGTCAGGACCCGAACTGTGGTGCTGTGCTCCCGGGGAAGGAATCGAACCCTCATTCAATGGACCAAAACCATTTGTCCTGCCATTAGACGACCCGGGATGGTCTGCGTCTTATGCCCGATTCTGGTGATCGGTTTCAGGCGCGGACAACACTATGCCGTACCAAGTGCCTCCGATGCGACGGTATGAGTCAGCTCCGCCGAGTACGCCGACGCGCGGGGGCCGGGGCGTGCGGTCGCCGGGCCCGAAACTCGCCGGAAAACGAGGCGCGGGCGCCCGTAGGCTGGAAGGCATGACCACGACGGGGGACAGCGGTGCAGCGGCCAGGAACGGGCCGTGGTGGTGGGAGCGGCGGCGCAGTGCCGTGCTCGACGCGGGCCTTGCGCTGGCGTCGGCGGCGGAGTGCGGCGCGGAGGGCATCGAGTTCTCCAAGGACGCGGGGCTTCCGCTCGCGGTGGGCGTGGCCTTCGGGATGCTCGCGGGGTCGACGCTGCTGCTGCGGCGCCGGTGGCCGATCGCGGTGGTGCTGGTCTCGGTGGCGATCACGCCGGCGCAGATGGGCATCCTGATGACGATCGTCGGCCTGTACACGCTGGCGGCGTCGGAGCTGCCGCGCCGCATCATCGGGGCGCTCTCGGGGATGTCGCTCGCGGGGACGCTGATAGTGACGCTGGTGCGGGCCAACCAGGACATGGCGAGCGGCGATCTGCGGATCGGCGAGGGCTTCATCCCGTTCATCGCGATCAGTACGTCGCTCGGGGTCACGGCGCCGCCGGTGCTGCTCGGTCTGTACGTGGGCGCGCGGCGCCGTCTGATGGAGAGCCTGCGGGAGCGGGCCGACAGCCTGGAGCGGGAGCTCCAACTGCTCGCGGAGCGTGCCGAGGAGCGGGCGGAGTGGGCGCGGGGCGAGGAGCGCACGCGGATCGCCCGGGACATGCACGACGTGGTGGCGCACCGGGTGAGCCTGATGGTGGTGCATGCGGCGGCGCTGCAGGCAGTGGCGCGCAAGGACCCGGAGAAGGCGGTGAAGAACGCCGCGCTGGTCGGGGACATGGGCCGCCAGGCGCTGACGGAACTGCGGGAGATGCTGGGCGTGCTGCGGGCCGGGGAGGCCCCGCCGAAGCCCGCGCCCGCGCCGGTGCCGCTCGCGGCGGTGGGCGCGGCGGCGGCGCAGGCGGCGTCGCGGGCCGAGGGCGGCCCTGGAGCCGACGGGGCCGAGGCGGCCGAGGCGGCCGACGGCCCGTGCCTGGCGGAGCTCGACGAGCTGGTGGACCAGTCGCGGGCGGCCGGGATGGCCGTGGACCTGTGGGTGGAGGGCGAGTCGCGGACGTACGCGGCGGACGTGGAGGAGACCGCGTTCCGCGTCGTCCAGGAGGCGTTGACGAACGTCCACAAGCACGCGGCGGGCGCGAAGACGTACGTGCGGCTCGCGCACCGCTCCGAGGAGATCGCCATGCAGGTGGAGAACGGCCCGCCGCCGGAGTCCGGCCAGGCCGACGCCGGCCTGCCGAGCGGGGGCAACGGCCTGGTGGGAATGAAGGAGCGGGTGACCGCGCTCGGGGGCGTCTTCGTGTCGGGGCCGACGGACGCGGGCGGCTTCCGGGTGTCGGCGGTGCTTCCGGCAGGGGTCGGCCAGTAGGCCCGCGTACGAAGGCGGGGGTCAGCCCGCGGTGAGGCGCACTGGCTGGGTGCCCGCGACGAGCGTGGTCAGGGCCTGGTCGATGTGGGCGCCGAGGAACCAGTCGCCGCTGTGGTCGAGGCTGTAGACGCGGCCCTCGGCGTCGACGGCGAGGAGCGCCTGGGTCTCGGTCTCCTCGCCGATCGGGCAGACCTCGGTGCCGAGGGCGCGGCCCAGGTCACCGAGGGTGCGGGCCATGTGCAGGCCGTACATGGGGTCGAGGTGCAGGGTGGCGGGGGCTATCTGGCGGCCGGGGCCCTGCGGGGTGATGTGCAGGCCGCCGAATTCGGCCCAGGCCTCGACGGCGGCGGGGAAGACGGCGTGCTGGTGCCCCGCGGGCGAGGTGTGGCGGCGCAGGACGTCGGCCCAGATCTCGGCCTGCTTGATGTCCCAGCGGCCCGGCCGCCAGCCCGCGGTGCGCAGGGCGGCGTCGACGGGGACGGGGAAGCGGGTGGAGCTCTCGGTGTGCATGGGTCGCCCTTGGGGTGCGGGTGGGGTGCGGATCACGGCTGACGGATGACGGCTGGCAGATGGCAGATTGCAGATGTCGAAATCCGTCAGCTGTCAGTCGTCAGCTGTCGGTCGTCGGTTCCACGACGCGTACGCCGAAGTGTGCGGTCAGGGCGGTGCAGGAGCGGCACGGGCGGGCGAAGGAGCCGTGCAGGGGGTCGCCGTCCTCGCGGATGCGGCGGGTGGTGAGCTTCGCGTGCTTGAGGGCCTTGCGGGCCTCGCCGTTGGTCATGGGTTTGCGGGACGCGCGTTTGGAGCGGCCCGCGTCGGCGGTGGTGAGGTGCCGGGAGATGAGGATGGCCTCGGCGCAGCGGCCGGTGAAGCGTTCGCGCTGGCCGCTCGTGAGGGTGTCGAGGAAGTCCTGTACGAGCGGGTGAAGGTCCGGGGGGTCTTCGCCGCGCCGGGGCGTGCCGGTGAGCGTGGTGCCGCGCACGGACAGCGCGGCGGCGACGGTGGGCAGGATGCCGTCGCGGCGCTGGCGCAGGACGGGCGCGTGGGCGGGCGCGCTGCTCCAGCCGACGCGGGGGTCGCCGCGCTCGGCCGTGGTGGTGCCCGCGCCGCCGGAAGCCCCCCTGGAACGGGTGGTTCCGGAGTGGGCGGCGGGTGTGCCGCCCGTCTTGGACATGCCGGTTTGTGCCGTGTGCATGTGGTGTTTCCCTCCCCGTGCCGGCGATGCAAGGCGCCGGTGCCACGCCCCCGCGTTGCGGGAACAGACTGCCAAATGGGGCGCGTGGTGTGGAAGCGGGGTCCGGCCGACACGCCTGGTTTTCGGCTCTGGGTGACGGGGCCGTGGCGGGTGGTCACGGCCGCGGCCGGGGGCGGGGAAGAGCGGCTGAGGCGGCCCGATGACCCGTGTCGAGCTTCCGCATAGGCTGTCGCCATCCGTGAACCTCACAGTGCCGCAGGGGGCAACCGCCATGACGACAGGTCGGCTCGGGCAGCAAGCCGCGCCGCCGAACGCGGCCTACGCCGGGCAGGTCGTGCACTTCCCGGACCCGGTGCGCGCCGCCCGCCACCCGAGAGGGGTGCGGGTGGACGGCGACGGCTACCCGGACTTCTCGCCGTACGCGCGCGCGGCCGCGGAGATCGCCGAGCCGCCGGAGGGCTTCGGCGTGGACGAGCTGCGGCTCACGGACTACGTGTCGGCGAACGCGGTGCTCGCCGCGTCCGGCCACGAGCTGTGGGACACGCTGCCGCCGGTGGCGACGCCGCACGGCTGGACGTGGCACCACGTGCCGAACAGCCGCCGTCTTGAGCTGGTCCCGGTCGAGGTGAAGGCGCTGCTTCGCCACCACGGCGGCATCGCGACCACGCCGGTCGACCACGCCAAGCGCGGCACCCGCCCGCTCCAGGAGACCCGGCCCGCGCACCTGGCCCTGCCGAAGGCGGCGCTCGCCGTCACGGAGAGCCAGGTCGCCGGCGTGGAGGAGGACCTCGGGTACCGCCTGCCGGGCGCGTACCGCTCCTTCCTCAAGGCGGCGGGCGGCTGCGCGCCGGTCGGCACGGCCCTGGACGCGGAGCTCGGCCTCCTGATCGACCAGCCCTTCTTCACGGTCCGCGACGAGGCGGCCGTCAACGATCTGGTGTACGTCAACAAGTGCCTGCGCGATCACCTCACCAAGGACTACTTGGGCGTGGGCTTCGTCCAGGGCGGTCTGCTTGCCGTGAAGGTCAAGGGCGACCGGATCGGCTCGGTGTGGTTCTGCGCGTACGACGACGCGCGCGACCAGGACGCGTGGGCGCCCGCGGAGCGGGTGCAGCGGCTGCTGCTGCCGTGCGGTGACGACTTCGACGCGTTCCTCTCGCGGCTCGCGGGCAGCCCGCCGGAGCTGGAGACCGTGGCGAACCTGATGGTGGACGGCGGCTTCGCGCGCGTCGTCCCGGTGGGGGAGTGAGCTCGCAGATGGTGACGTTCGCGCAGGCGCAGGAGCGCGCCGAGGAATGGATCAACGGCGATGTGCCGGGGCCCGGCCACCGCGAGGTGCGGGTGCGGGAGTTCGAGCTCGGCTTCGTCGTGTGGGCGGAGGACCGCGAGGGCGGTCCCCGCTCGGACGGCGGCGGCCAGCGCCTCGTCATCGCCCGGGACAGCGGCGAGGCGACGCTGTGGCCCGCGCTGCCGGTGGGCGAGGTGATCCGCCGGTACGAGGAGGAGTACGGGGTGCCTGAGGCGGCGCCGGAACCGGCCCCGGCCGCGCCCGCGCGCATGGACCTGAACCAGACGTCGTTCCTGTTGAGCCCGCCGGAGTGGCTCCAGGAGGCGGCGGACAAGCTGGGCATTCCGGATCGCCGGTCTGCTGGCGCCGCTTCTGGCGGGGGCGCCCAGGGCGGGGGGCCGGCTTCCGGCGAGCCCGGGGCGGCTTCGGCTCCGGGTGCGGGTTCGGCTCCCGCCGCGGTTCCCGGTGCGGCTGCGGCTGCGGCTGCGGCTGCTGGTCCGGCTCCGGCTCCGGCTGCGGGTCCGGGCGCGGCTCCTGTCGCGGCTTCGGGTCCGGTTCCGGGTGCGGCTCCCGCTGCGGGGGCGGCCGGTGGTGGTGCGTCGTGGCCTGCGGCAGGGGCGCCGGGTGGTCAGCCCGCGGCCGACGGCGGTGCGGCGGCATCGGCGGGCGTGCCCGCGTCGGCGACGCCGTGGGCCGGTACGGACACGAACACGGGCGCCGATGACGACGACGTCGCGGTGCCGCTGCCCGAGACGGTCTTCTCACCGCAGCTGACCGTGTCGGACGACGACGGCGACGGGACGCCCACCGTGTCGCCGGAGGCCAAGACCGCGCTGATGTCGGGCGGCAGCCAGCTGCCGAAGACGGCGATCGCGCCCGCCCTGGACGAGCCGGGTGCCGGTGCCGTGGGCGGTGGCCCGAACCTGCCTCCGCCGGTGCCGGGTTCGGCGGTCGGCGGCCCGAACCTGCCGCCGCCTCCGGCGGGTTCGGCGGTCAGTGGTCCCGGTGTGCCGCCGCCGCCCGCGGGTGCGACGCCTGCGGGTGCGCCGGTGGGCGGTCCGGGTGGCCAGGGCGGTCCGGGTGCGATGCCGCCGCCTGCTGGTGCGCCGGTGGGTGGGCCTGGTGTGCCTGCGCCACCTGCGGGTGCGGTTCCGTCGTCCGGCGGTGCGCCGGGTGCCGGGCCGGATCTGGCGCCGACGTCTCCTGGTCCCGGGGCCGGTGGTCCCGGTATGCCGCCGCCTGCTGGTTCGCCGGTGGGTGGGCCTGGTGTGCCACCGCCGCCTGCGGGTGCGGTTCCGTCGTCCGGTGGTGTGCCGGGTGCCGGGCCTGACCTGCCGCCGCCGCCTGCCGGTTCGGCGGCCGGTGGCCCCAACGTGCCCCCGCCGCCCGCCGGTTCCGGCGCGCCCGGTGGCGCCGACACGCCGCCTCCCGGCGCGGGCGCCACCCCGCCGCCCTCCGGCCCCGGCACCCCGGGTACGCCCGCCGGTGGCTACGTACCGACGCAGCTCGTCTCGTCCCTCGGCCCCGACGGCCCCGAGGCTCCCGGCACTCCGGGCGCGCCCCAGCCCCCCGCGGCTCCCGGCACGCCCCCCGGCGGTGCCCACCACGCCGAGACGATGCTGGCCGACCCCAGCCTCGGCGGCGCGCCGAAGCCTCCGGGCGCCCCGGGCACGCCCGGCGCCCCCCAGCCTCCGGGCGCCCCCGGTACCCCCGGCACGCCCCCCGGCGGCGTCCACCACGCGGCGACCATGCTGGCCGACCCGAGCCTGGGCGGCGGGCTCAAGCCGCCCGGTGCTCCGGGCGCACCCGGTACTCCGGGTGCCCCGCAGCCGCCCGGCCCGCCCGGCGCACCCGGCGCACCCGGTGCGCCTGGTGCGCCTGGTGCCCCTCAGCCTCCCGGCGCCCCGGGCGCCCCCGCCGCACCTGGAGCTCCCGGCGCTCCCGGCGCTCCCGGCGCCCCGGGCGGCGGCGTCCACCACGCCGCCACCATGCTCGCGGGCCCGGCCGTCGGCGGCCCCGGCGCTCCCGGCGCCCCCGCCGGACCTGGCGCCCCCCAGCCCCCCGGCCCCCCGGGAGCACCCGGCGTACCCGGCGCCCCTGGCGCGCCCGGAACCCCGGGCGCCCCCGGCATGCCCCAGCCCGCCCCCGGCATGGCCCCACCCGGCCCCGGCATGGCCCCCGCCCCCGGCATGGCCCCGCCAGGCGCCCCGGGCATGGCCCCGCCGCCCCCCGGCATGGCCCAGCCCGGCGGCCCCGGCATGCCCCCGCCCCCCGGTCCCGGTCAGCCCTACGGCTACCCGCAGCCGCCCACCGGGCAGCCCACCGTGGGGCCCGGCTACCAGGCCGTGCTGCGCTACCGCGCCGCCGACGGGTCCGAGCAGCAGGTCATCCGGCGTTCGGCGCCGGGAACGCCGCACCCGGAGTGGCAGATCTTCCATGAGCTGCGCGGCATGAACATCCCGCCGGACCAGGTCCTGGAGCTGCACACGGAGCTGGAGTCGTGCGAGCTGCCGGGCGCGTACTGCGCGCGGATGATCCGGGAGACGTGGCCGCAGGCGCGGATCACGTCGATCGCGCCGTACGGCAGGGACCACGCGTCGCGTCAGCAGGGCATGCAGCAACTGCTCGCGCACCAGGGCGAGTTGCACCAGGTCGCGGACGGCCCGGCGCGCCCGGCGCCGGTGCGCGCCCCGCTGCCGCCGGTGCAGCCCGCGCCCGCGATCCCGCCGGAGGCGGTGGGCCAGGAGCTCGCCGGGGCGTTCGGCCCCGGGGTGTTCCGGTTCGACCAGCGTGCGGTGTCGCGGCAGGGCGTGCCGGACGTCGTGGCGCACACGCTCGTCGTGGCGGGCCTGCCGGTCGACTTCGGCCCGTTCTTCTGGGCGCAGGCCCAGGCGGGCCGCCCGGTGCCGACGCTCGCGGAGCTGGCGCAGGAGCGCGGTGTGCAGCCCGCGTCGGACGCGGGCTCGTACCTGGTGATGGGCAGCGACTTCGGACGCGCGCTGTGCGTGCAGTACGGCACGGCGCACATCGTCGCGGTGCCGGTCGAGGCCGGTCCGGGCGGTGCCCCGGTGCCGCCGCAGTTCGTGAACACGGGCCTGCCCGAGTTCGTGCGCTGCCTGGCGCTGCTCGGCCGCATGTGGCGGCTGCGCTACGGCCTCAACCAGGAGCAGGCGGGCCGCTGGACCGTCGACTTCCAGACGCAGCTCGCGGCCCTGGACCCGGCCGCGCTCGCGTCGCCGGAGAGCTGGTGGTCGGTGCTGCTCGAGCAGATGTGGGACGGCCTGCTGTAGCCGTACGCCCGTACGCCCGTCCGTACGACCGATCGGGGCGCTCGACCTGCGTGACGGGTCGGGCGCCCCGATCATGCGGTCATGAGTACGCAGCCGGTCCCGTCGGCCGGGAAGGCCGGGCGCCGCTGGCCCAGGAGGGTCGCGTGGGGCCTGCTCGCCGTCGTGCTGCTCCTGGCCGCGTACGCGACGAGCCTGTACTTCTGGGCCGGTTCGCGGCTGCGGACGACGGCGGCCTTCAGCGCGTACGAGGGGCGGCCCGCGCGGGGCGAGGGCACCGACTGGCTGCTCGTCGGCTCCGACAGCCGGGCCGCGCTGACGCCCGAACAGCGCAAGGACCTGCACGTCGGCAACGACCAGGGTCTGAACACCGACACGATCATGCTGCTCCACCACGGGGACAGCGGCCCGTATCTGGTGTCGATCCCGCGGGACTCGTACGTCACCGTCCCCGGCCACGGCCGTAACAAGATCAACGCGGCGTACGCGCTCGGCGGTGCCCCGCTGCTCACGCGCACCGTCGAGCAGGCGACCGGGCTGCGCGTGGACCACTACGCGGAGGTGAACTTCCTCGGCTTCGTGGACGTCGTGGACGCGCTCGGCGGCGTGCGGATCTGTGTGCCCGCGGGCGGTCTGCACGACGCGAAGTCGGGCGCGGACTTCGCGGCGGGCTGCCAGGAGATGGACGGCGTGCGGGCGCTGCGGTACGTGCGCGCCCGCTACTCGGACCCCCTCGGTGACCTCGGCCGGGTGAAACGGCAGCGGCAGCTGGTGAGCGCCGTCGCCGACAAGGCGACGGGCCTGTCGGTGCTCCTGCCGCCGTGGGAGCTGATCCCGTTCGCCGGCGCGGCGCTCGACGCGCTGACGGTTGACGACGACACCGGGGTCGGCGCCCTCGCCCGACTGGGTCTTGAAATGTCCGATCTGTCGGGTGGATCGGGCGCCACGACGACCGTGCCGGTCGCGAGCGAGCCGGAGATTCCGGGCGTCGGCGATGTCGTCGTATGGGACCGCGCCAAGGCCGGACAGCTCTTCGACGCACTGCGGAACGACACCTCGATTCCGACTTCTGACGCCAATTGACGCATCCTTGACCGTGACGAGCGGGCGGAGTGTCGCGTTATGACCACTTCCGCTTGATCCATCAAGATGTGCGCCAATCGCGTTGTACGCGGGTGGCGCGGCGGCGAGAGTCTGTGTGGGCGACAGAGGGGATCAAGGATGAGCGGCAGCGGTGCATCACCTCATGGCTTCGTCTCCGTGCGCGGCCGCGGCTACCGTCCCGAGCAGGTCGAGGCGTACGCCGACGCGCTGTCCAGGGACCGGGACGCGGCGTGGGAGCGGGCCGCCCGTCTCACGGTGCTCGCCCGGGACATGGGCGAGGAGGCGGCGCGGCTCGGCGAGGCCGTGGGACGGCTCGCCCCGCAGACGTACGAGACGCTGGGGCAACGCGCCCAGTACCTGCTCGCGTTGAGCGAGGAGGAGGCCGCGGCCGTGCGGGAGGCGGCCGCGGCGTACGCGCGCGAGACCGAGGAGCGGGCGGGGGCCGAGGCCGGCGCGGTACGGGACGCCGCGCGCGCCTTCGCCGACGCCGTGCGGGCCGACGCCGACGAGCGCGCCCGGCAGCGGCTGCTCGCCGACCGCGCCACCGCCGACGAGATCCGGATCGGGGCCCGGCGCGACGTCAAGGAGTGGCGCGGCGAGGCGCTCGCGGCGCTGCGCGAGATGCGGCAGCGCACCGGCGCGCTCCTCGCCGAGCAGGAGAAGGACCACCGCGAGCGCTGGGAGGCCACCGAGCGCGAGATCGCCGAGTGCGAGGCCGCCGCCGACGCCCGTGAGGCGGCGCTCGTCGCGGCCGCCGAGGCCCGCCTCTCCGACGCCAAGCGGGCCTTCGCCGAGGCGGAGGAGGCCGCCCGGCACCGCCAGGAGGACGCCGCCGCGCGCGCCGCGGAGTCCGTCGCGCGGGCGCGTGTGACGGAGGAGCGCATCGGCCGTGAGACGGAGCGGTTGCTGCGGGAGCACGGCGAGCGCTGGGACGAGGTCCGCGCCCACATGGACCACGTACGCAGCAGCCTCGCGTCCCTGACGGGCCGGGGGTACGGGGATGTGCCGGGGCCGTCGTCGGGGGACTAGCCGGGGCCTCGCGGGGGCGTCCCAGACCCGCCCCTTCCCGAACTGGGGCTCCGCCCCAGACCCCGCTCCTCAAACGCCGGAGGGGCTGATTTTCTCGCCGGTGCGGCAAGGTTTTAGCCCGTCCGGCGTTTGAGGACGAGGCCGAAGGCCGATTTACGGGGGGTGCTAGGGGGCCGGCCCCCTAGTTTCGGGAAAGGGGCGGGTCTGGGGCGCCCCGCGAGGGCGGCAGCGGCGTCTCCCGGGGCTGCTCCTGGACGACGGGAAACCGCCGGGGCGCGAGGAACAGCAGGACGAGCAGGCACGCCACGGCCGCGCACCCCGCACCCACGTACACGGCATCGACCGCCCCGTCGACGGCCCGCCGCAACCGCTCCGGGTCGGCCACGGACCCGGGATCCTCCAGCGAGCGCGCCACGGCGTCGAGCGACCCCGCACCCCCCAGCCTCGCGCTCAGCACCGCGTTGGCGACGGCGCCGAACAGCGCGGCCCCCACGGTCTGGCCGATCTGACGGCAGAACAGGACGGACGCGGTGGTCGTGCCGCGCTCGGCCCAGCCGACGGTCGACTGGACGCCGACGATCAGCGGCAGCTGGAAGAGCCCGAGCGCGGCGCCGAGCAGCAGCATCAACAGGGCGGGCTGCCAGGCCGAGCCGGGGTAGGGCAGCAGGGGGAAGGCGAACAGGACGCAGGCCGCGGCGCCGATGCCGAGCATGGCGGTGTTGCGGAAGCCGATGCGCCGGTACACGTGCTGGCTGAGCGCGGCCGACACCGGCCAGCTCAGCGTCATGGTGGACAGGACGAAACCGGCGGCGATCGGGGCGAGTTGGAGCACCGACTGCGCGTACGTCGGCAGGAAGACCGTCGGCGCGACCATCGCGAGGCCGAGCGAGCCGAGCGCCAGGTTCACCGCGGCGATGGGGCGCCGCCGCCACACCCAGCCGGGGATGATCGGGTCCGCGGCCCGGCGCTCGATCACCACGACCGCGCCGGCGCACACGAGCCCCGCGGCGAACAGGGCGAGCGACGGCGCCGACAGCCAGTCCCAGGCGACGCCGCCCTGGACGAGCGCGGTGAGCAGCGCGCCCCCCGCGGCGAACACGGCGAGCGCGCCGGGCCAGTCGAGCGGGGCGCGGGGCGCCCGTTCGCGCGCGGGCTCGTGCAGGTGGCGCACGATCAGCCACAGCGCGAACGCCCCTACGGGCAGGTTGACCAGGAAGATCCAGCGCCAGTCGGCGTACGTGGTGAGCAGGCCGCCGACCGCGGGGCCCGCGACCGCCGACGTGGCCCACACGGTGGACAACTTCGCCTGGATCCTGGGGCGTTCCTCAAGGGGGTACAGGTCGGCGGCGAGCGTCTGCACGGTGCCCTGGAGGGCGCCGCCGCCGAGGCCCTGCAGGACGCGGAAGGCGATCAGGGCGGCCATGTTCCAGGCGAGCGCGCACAGCGCGGAACCGGCGAGGAACAGGATGCTGCCCGCGATCAGGACGGGCTTGCGGCCGAAGGTGTCGGACAGCTTGCCGTACACCGGCAGCGAGACCGTGGCGGCGAGGAGATAGCCGGAGAACAGCCAGGAGAAGACGGAGAAGCCGCCGAGCGCGCCGACGATCTGCGGCACGGCCGTGGACACGATGGTGGCGTCGAGGGCGGCGAGCGCCATGACGAGCATGAGCGCGGCGACGACGGCGCCGCGTCTTTCCGCAGGGTCGCGGGGGCCACCGGGGCCGTCGGAGCCGTCATGGCCGTCACTGCCACCGCTGCCGCTCATCCCAAAGTCCCTTCACTCTGCACCCGTTGCCCCGGGTCACTTTCTCATCGGGGTGGTGATCAGGGGAGGGTGGAGGCTCTCTCGCCTGGTGGGACGGTTCTTCAGTCAACAACTGGGTGGAGCGCCCCTGATGTGCGCTCCACCGGTGGGTGGAGAACCCCTAGGGGCTCCTCCGTACTAGGGACAGGGGGATGTTGGTACCGGCGGAGGACGTGGGGACCGGGTTGCGGTTCTTAGATTGGCTTTACGTCGCGGGGCCGGTGAACGGGGGTCGGCCCCGCGCTCCTGCGAGGAACCTCAGCCCAAGGGGTGGGGTTATCCCCCGGAAAAGACTGCGCTCTGCACCAGGGCGCCGGACCCCCTCGTCGCGCCAGACTGATCCAGGCGGGCGGGAACGGGACGCGCTCACCACATCACCGACATAGGAGACTTACCGTGACAACGGCTGTGACCACTCCCAGGCACGGGGGTACTGGAGGGCGTACGGCCGTGGCGGCGCGGGCACGCGGCGTCGTGAAGGCGTACGGCTCAGGGGAGACCCGCGTCGTCGCCCTCGACCACATCGACGTGGACATCGCCCGCGGCCAGTTCACCGCGATCATGGGTCCTTCCGGGTCCGGCAAGTCGACGCTCATGCACTGCCTCGCGGGCCTCGACACGGTCAGCGGCGGCCAGATCTATCTGGACGAGACCGAGATCACCGGCCTGAAGGACAAGAAGCTCACGCAGCTGCGCAGGGACCGCATCGGCTTCATCTTCCAGGCGTTCAACCTGCTGCCCACGCTGAACGCGATCGAGAACATCACGCTGCCGATGGACATAGCAGGACGCAAGCCCGACCGCGGCTGGCTCGACCAGGTCGTGGAGACCGTCGGCCTCGCCGGGCGCCTCAAGCACCGGCCGACCGAGCTCTCCGGCGGTCAGCAGCAGCGCGTCGCCGTGGCCCGCGCCCTCGCGTCCCGGCCCGAGATCATCTTCGGCGACGAGCCCACGGGCAACCTGGACTCCCGCGCGGGCGCCGAGGTCCTCGGCTTCCTGCGCAGGTCGGTCACCGAGCTCGGCCAGACGATCGTGATGGTCACGCACGACCCGGTGGCCGCGTCGTACGCGGACCGAGTGCTCTACCTCGCCGACGGCCGCATCGTCGACGAGATGTACAACCCCACCGCGGACCAGGTCCTGGACCGCATGAAGCACTTCGACGCCCGGGGGCGCACGTCATGACCGTCCTGAAGACCTCGATGCGCAATTTCTTCGCGCACAAGGGACGCATGGCGCTCTCCGCCGTCGCCGTGGTCCTCTCGGTGGCGTTCGTGTGCGGCACGCTCGTGTTCTCCGACACGATGAACACCACCTTCGACAAGCTCTTCGCCGCGACGTCGTCCGACGTCACGCTCTCCCCGAAGAACGCGCCGGACCCGGGCGACGACGGCCCGAAGACCGGCAAGCCCGAGTCCCTCCCCGCCTCCGCGATAGCCCAGGTGAAGAAGGCCGAGGGCGTGAAGTCCGCCGAGGGCGGCATCAGCAGCGACAGCGTCACGGTCGTCAACTCCAAGAACGACGACATCGGCGCGTCCAGCGGCGCCCCGACCATCGCGGGCAACTGGACGAAGAACGACCTGCGCGCCATGGAGATCACCTCCGGGCACGCCCCGCGCGGCCCCACCGAGGTGATGGTCGACGCCGACACCGCCGACAAGCGCGACCTGAAGATCGGCGACGAGCTCCGCACCATCGCCGCCACCGGTGACTTCACCGCCAAGATCTCCGGCATCGCCACCTTCAAGGTGACCAACCCCGGCGCCACGATCGTCTACTTCGACACCCCGACCGCCCAGCGCGAACTGCTCGGCGCCACCGGCCGGTTCACGCACATCAACGTCACCGCGGCGAGCGGCGTCAGCGACACCCAGCTCAAGAAGAACGTGGCGACGACGCTCGGCGCGGGCGCCGCCGACTACAAGATCAAGACGCAGAAGGAGAGCGCGGACGACAACCGCAAGTCCGTCGGCAGCTTCCTGGACGTCATGAAGTACGCGATGCTCGGCTTCGCCGGGATCGCCTTCCTCGTCGGCATCTTCCTGATCATCAACACCTTCTCGATGCTGGTCGCCCAGCGCACCCGCGAGATCGGCCTGATGCGCGCCATCGGCTCGAGCCGCAAGCAGATCAACCGCTCGGTGCTCGTCGAGGCGCTGCTGCTCGGCGTCGTCGGCTCCGTCCTCGGTGTCGGTGCGGGCATCGGCCTCGCCGTCGGCCTGATGAAGCTGATGTCCGGCATGGGCATGGAGCTGTCCACCAAGGACCTGACCATCGCCTGGACCACCCCCGCGGTGGGCCTGCTGCTCGGCATCCTCGTCACCGTCCTCGCCGCGTACCTGCCGGCGCGGCGTGCGGGCAAGGTCTCCCCGATGGCCGCCCTGCGCGAGACGGGCATGCCGAGCGACGCCAAGTCGAGCGCCGTGCGCGCCGTCATCGGCCTGGTCCTCACCGCTGCCGGAGTCTTCGCGCTCTACACCGCCGGGCAGGCCGACAAGGCGAAGGACGGCTCCCTCTTCCTCGGCCTCGGCGTCGTCGCGACCCTCATCGGCTTCGTGGTCATCGGCCCGGTCCTCGCGTCCTTCGTGGTCCGCGTGATCAGCGCGGTGCTCCTGCGGATGTTCGGCCCCATCGGCCGCATGGCCGAGCGGAACGCCCTGCGCAACCCGCGCCGCACGGGCGCCACCGGCGCCGCCCTGATGATCGGCCTCGCCCTGGTCGCCTGCCTCTCCGTCGTCGGCTCCTCGATGGTCGCCTCGGCCACGGACGAGCTGGACAAGTCGGTGGGGGCGGACTTCATCGTGTCGGGCAAGCGCTCGGTCACCCACGAGGTCGAGGACCGCATGCGGAAGACCGCGAACGTCGACCACATCACGCGCTACAAGTTCCCGGACGCCGACATCACCACCCCGGACGGCAAGGTCACCGAGAAGAGCGTCAGCGCCGCCGACGCGACGTACGTCAAGGACATGCACCGCAAGACCCTCTCGGGGAAGCTGAGCGCCGCGTTCGGCAAGGACGCCATATCGGTGGGCGAGAAGTTCGCCAAGAAGCACAGCCTGAAGGTCGGCGACGATCTGAAGGTCGACTTCGAGGACGGCAGGGCCGCCACGCTGAAGATCGCCGCGATCACCTCGGACGACACCGCCCTCGACAAGGGCGCGATGTTCCTGAACATCTCGACCGTCGAGCGCTATGTGCCCGCCGCCAAGATGCCCCTCAGCGAGATGGTGTTCGCCCAGGCGGTCTCCGGCAAGACGGACGAGGCGTACAAGGCCCTCAAGGCCACGCTGGACTACGACCCGTCGTACAAGGTCCAGAACCAGGCCGACTTCAAGGAGGACCTGAAGAACCAGGTCGGCCAGATGCTGAACATGGTCTACGGCCTGCTCGGCCTCGCGATCATCGTGGCCATCCTGGGCGTGGTGAACACGCTGGCCCTCTCCGTGGTCGAGCGGACCCGTGAGATCGGCCTGATGCGGGCCATCGGCCTCTCCCGCCGCCAGCTGCGCCGCATGATCCGCATGGAGTCGGTGGTCATCGCCCTCTTCGGCGCCCTCCTCGGCCTCGGCCTGGGCATGGGCTGGGGCGCGACGGCCCAGAAGCTCCTCGCCCTGGAGGGCCTGAAGGTCCTGGAGATCCCCTGGCCGACGATCATCGCGGTCTTCATCGGCTCGGCCTTCGTGGGCCTGTTCGCCGCGCTGGTCCCGGCGTTCCGGGCGGGCCGGATGAACGTGCTCAACGCCATCGCAACGGACTAGTCCTCCCGGACGGGGGAACGGGGCCGGGGCCAGGGACCATTCCCTGACCCCGGCCCTTCCCGATCTGGGGGCTCCGCCCCCAGACCCCCGCTCCTCCTACGCCGGAGGGGCTGGATTTT